>JBBQKM010000466.1:0-1501 GCA_038326915.1 Sphingomonadales bacterium | reverse complement strand
GCCGCCGACGCCGAAGGGCCCTATGACCCGGCGCGCGACGCGATGACCGCGGCGCTGGTCGCGGCGATGATCGCGCGGGCGCGGCCGGTGTTCGGCGTCTGCCGCGGGCTGCAGGAACTGAATGTCGCGCTCGGCGGCACGCTGCGCCGCGACACCAGCCGGTCACCCGACCTGATCGCCCATCACGCCCCCGATGGCACCGAATTCGCCGCGATGTTCGATCACCGCCACCCGGTCAGCCTCACCCCCGGCGGGCAGTTGCACGCCGCCTTTGGCCGCGACACGCTGACGGTCAACAGCGTCCACTACCAGGGCATCGGCCGGCTTGCGGCACCGCTCGCCATCGAGGCGCAGGCCGCCGATGGCATCGTCGAGGCGGTGTCTGGTCACATCGACGGTGCGCCGGTGCTGGCGGTACAATGGCACCCGGAATGGGACGCCGACAGCAACGCCGACAGCGCGACTTTCTTCCACCTTCTCGGCCGCGCACTGCGCGACCGGCAATAAAGGCTCCCGACCATGAACGCCCACAGCCCAGCTCCCATCCGCAACTACGACATCGCCGAACTCCGCCGCCTCGATGTCGCACATCACCTGCCCGCCCAGCAGGATTACCGGCTGATGCAGGAACTCGGCGGCAGCCGGATCATCACGCGCGCCGACGGCTGCCATATCTTCGACGGCGACGGCAACAAGCTGCTCGATGGTATGGCCGGGCTGTGGTGCGTCCAGGTCGGCTATGGCCGGCAGGAACTGGCGCAGGCGGCATATGACCAGATGCTCGAGCTGCCCTTCTACAACACCTTCTTCAAGACCGCGTCGCCGCCGACCGTGCTGCTGGCGACCAAGGTCTCGCAGCTGCTCGGCGGCCATTTCAGCCATGTCTTCTTCAACTCGTCAGGCTCCGAAGCCGTCGACACGCTGATCCGCATGGCGCGTTATTACTGGCAGGCCAAGGGCGAGCCGCAGCGCCAGATCATCATCGGCCGGGTCAACGGCTATCACGGCTCAACCATCGGCGGCGCCAGCATGGGCGGCATGAAGCACATGCACGACCAGGGCGGCCCCTGGGTGCCGGGCTTCGAGCACGTCATCCAGCCGTATAAATTCGCGGATGGTTTCGACGAGAGCGAAGACGATTTCGCCGCGCGATGCGCCCAGGCCATCGAAGATCGCATCCTAGCGGTCGGCCCCGAAAACGTCGCCGCCTTCATGGCCGAACCGGTGCAGGGCGCCGGCGGGGTCATCATCCCGCCGGCCGGATACTGGCCGCGGGTGGAGGCGATCTGCCGCAAATACGGCATCCTGCTGTGCGTCGATGAAGTCATTTGCGGCTATGGCCGGCTGGGGAGCTGGTTCGGCTTCCAGCATTACGGCATCACCCCCGACCTGGTGTCGATGGCCAAGGGCCTGTCGTCGGGCTACCTCCCCGTCTCGGCGGTCGGCGTCGCCGATTTCATCGTCGAGGCGTTCCGCGCCAAGGGCGGCGATTTCACCCATG
>JBBQKM010000465.1:0-1530 GCA_038326915.1 Sphingomonadales bacterium | reverse complement strand
GACCAGCGCATCGAGATCGGCATCGGTGATATGGCGCCGGTCCTCGCGCAGATGCGCGGTGATGCCATCGGCACCGGCTTCGGCCGCCATCAGCGCGGCGCGCACCGGATCGGGGTGCAGCCCGCCGCGCGCATTGCGGATAGTGGCGACATGATCGATGTTGACGCCAAGGCGGAGGCGGTGGCTCATTTCGCGACCTCTGGCGGGCATAGTGCCGCCGACAAGAGTTCGTAGGTCAGGCCCTTGCCCTGCCATGGCTCCCCGAAATCGGTTTCGCTGGTGGCGGAAAAGGCGACGATGGCGATGCCGCGTTCGGGTGCAATGATGTTGCGGACCTGGACATTGCCGATTTCGCCGCGTCGTTCGACAATGTGTTGCGCTGTGGCGCAGCCTCTGGGCTTTACGGGATAGGACCAGACGCCAAGCGCCGCGTAGCCAAGCTTTGGATCGCCCGCCCACATGGTTTCGGTCGCCACCTTGCCCAGCAATTTTCCGTCGATCAGCGCGCGGTCGAAGGCGATCAGGTCGGCAGCGGTGCCGGCGAGATTGGCGGCAGGGCCAAAGCGGCCGGGATCGATGCCGGCGTCGGTGCCGCCCTTGCCATCAGTGCCGATAATATCGTCACGGTTGCCGGGTTGCAGCACGCGCAGCGAGGTCAGTTTCAGCGGCTTGGCGATGCGTTCGGCGATCAGGGTAGCAAACGACTTGCCGCTGACGGCCTCAAGCAACGCGCCAAGCACGACATAGTCGCAATTGTTATAGCGCAAGCCCTCGCCCGGCGCCCGACCCGACGGCTTGAGGCATTGCGGATCGAGACCCGTCGCCGTCTTCGGTGATGTCCGCAGATAGGTGAGCGGAATGCCGTCCTTGTCCTTGGGGCCGTCTTCCGGGTCGAACAGCCCGGAGGTGTGATTGAGCAGACGGCGAACGGTAACGGCGTCGCCGCCGGGAAGTGCAGCGTCGGGCAGGTAATTTTTTGCGGGATCATCGAGGTCGATGCGGCCTTTTTCGACATCCTGCATGATCATCACAGCGACGACCTGCTTGGTGACGGATGCCCAGCGCCAGATGCTGTCCGGGAACCTGAGGGCGCCGGTAGGCGCTGCGTTTACCGTCAATTTGTTATCGGCAGTCACAAAAAGCACGACGACTGGTTCTGACAAAACAATCGCGCCGATACGATCGGCGCGTTCGATTTGATCACGCGTATAACCTGCGGCGAGCTTTTCTTCGACGAGCCGCGCCTTCAAGGCGTTGGCCTTGGTTGCCACTGCATCACACGCAGATTTGTCCTCTGCCGACATCGTTGCAGGACAGGTTAGATGCTGGGCATACAGTGGCGTCGACCCGCAAAACGACCACAAAAGCATCGTTACTGCAGTAATTTTTGCCGACTGGAGCCTCATGCGCGCGAGCCAGGCTTGACCGCTGGAATCGCCGCCAGTTCGGGCGGCAGTGCATCGGCGGCATAGCTTGGCACGTCGAGGCGGATCAGCGGGGTGAAGGGCACGCCGAGATCAGCGGTGCCGT
>JBBQKM010000464.1:0-1534 GCA_038326915.1 Sphingomonadales bacterium | reverse complement strand
GACAGCCAGCCCGACGGGCGCACGCCGGTCACCGCCTCCAGGCCGGCCAGGCTGTCGGCGATCAGTGCGCGTTCCTCCGCCTCGGCCAGCCCGGTGGCGATGGTGCCGTTCATGTCGGTCGAATGGGCGACGACCTCGTGGCCGGCGGCGACGATGGCGCGCGCCAGATCGGGGAACCGCTCGGCCCATCGGCTGTTCATCGCGAAGCTCGCCCGGGCGCCGACCGCCGCCAGCGCCGCCACCAGTCGCGGCACGCCTGCCCTCGAGCCATAATCGCGCGCGGTGAAATGGCGATAATCGGGAAACGCCGTCTGCATATGGCCCGGCGCGCGAAACGGCGTGTCGGTCGGCGTCAGCGGAAAGAATTCGCAGCTGATGACCACCACCACGGCGACGCGCTTGCCCCCCGGCCAGGCGATCGGCGCCCGGTCGGCGATGTTCGACCAGGGGTAGAGATCATGGTCCATGCCCGGCCGGCGACGCGGATATTCGAGATAGGCGGGATCGAGGCTCACAGCTGCCCCCGATAGGCATCGGCGATCGCCCCGGCGGTGGTGATCCACGCCCGGCCATCGGCGGCGATATGTTCGAGCACGCGTTCGAACGGCCCGATGCGGTGCGGCTGTCCGATCAGGTAACTGTGCAGCGGAATGCACATCACCGTCCCCGACTCCGCCCCCTCGCGCGCCAGCCGGTCATATTGGCGGATCAGCGCATCGGCGTAATCGCGGGGACTCATGTTGTAGATGAAAAAGCCATAGTGATCATTGACTTCAAGGCTGTACGGCATCGAGATCAGGTCGCCCGCCGCGGTCTTCACCCGGCCCGGCCGATCGTCGTGATACAGGTCGCAGGTGTAATCGATGCCATATTCGGCGACCAGATCGAGCGTGCGCACCGTATGGGTCAGCGCCGGCGCCAGCCAGCCGCGGATCCGTTGCCCGGTGGCGCGCTGCACCGTCGCGATGCTGTCTTCGATGATCGCGCGTTCCTGCGCCTCGTCCATGTCATAGGCATAGCGGGTGTTGTAGATGCCGTGGCTGAAGAACTCCCAGCCGCGCGCCACGCCATCGGCGACAACCTCCGGAACATGGTCGCACAGCGCCACCGACAGGCTGACCGAACCCGGAAAGCCGTGGCGCGACATCGCATCCGCCATCCGCCAATGGCCGACGCGGTTGGCATGGTCGCGGTGGCTGTAGCCGACGACATCGGGGTGCGGCCGCATCCAGCTTTTGCGGCGCGGATGCGGCGGCGGATCGATTTCGTAAAATTCGAGATTGGGTGCCACCCACACGGCGCAGGTCTTGCCGCCCGGCCAGCGCAGCGGCGGCGCAGCGGGGTTGGGGTCGTAAAGGCCAGGGTCGGATGCGTCGGACATTTGTCCGGACAATAGCGGGTTTTGCGGCGGGCGGCAGGGGGTTTGGCAGGCGCGAATGTTCGGGTTAATCTGCTCCGATGTCACGACTCTTCTGGGCCGGAATTGCAACACTGGTGCTCGGCACCGGGCCGGTGCTGCTGATCATCGCCGCCG
>JBBQKM010000463.1:0-1552 GCA_038326915.1 Sphingomonadales bacterium | reverse complement strand
CCACGATGAAACTCCGGGGTGCAGAACAGGTGAAACGTAGAGGATTGCGCACTCGTTCCATCATGGCATCGAATTTCTGGTGGCGAAGCGCAACTTTATCACCGCCCAGGCAGCGCGCAGCCCGAGCGCTTCGCCGCCCCTGGGCCGCCCCGGCCGCGCCGACGGCGACCAGGCCAAGGTGTCGAAATGCGCCCAGGGGGTGCCGGCGGGCACGAACGCTTCCAGGAACAGCGCCGCGGTGATAGCCCCGGCAAAGCCGCCTTCGGGGGCATTGTTGAGATCGGCGATCGGCGATTTCAGCATGTCGCGGTAGCCCGGCCACAGCGGCAGCCGCCACAGCGGGTCGCCGGTCGCGGCGCCAGCGGCGGCGAAATCGGCGGCCAGGCCATCGTCATTGGCAAAGAACGCCGGCAGCTGCGGCCCCAGCGCGACGCGCGCAGCCCCGGTCAAGGTTGCGAAATCGATCAGCAATTCCGGTGCATCTGCGACCGCCAGCGCCAGCGCGTCGGCAAGGATCAGCCGGCCTTCAGCATCGGTGTTGGTGACTTCGACTGTCTTGCCGGCGCGCGTCGCAAGGATGTCGCCGGGCCGCATCGCATCGCCGGAAATGCTGTTTTCGACCGCCGGGATAATCAGCCGCAGCCGCACCGGCAGGCCCGCCTGCATCACCAGCCGCGCCAGGGCGAGCGCGTGCGCGGCGCCGCCCATGTCCTTCTTCATCAGCGCCATGCCGCTGCCCGGCTTGATGTTCAATCCGCCGGAATCGAAGGTGACGCCCTTGCCGACCAATGTCAGCTTCGGGTGCGACGCATCGCCCCAGGTCATGTCGATCAGCCGCGGCGCCCGGCTGGCGGCGCGCCCGACAGCATGGACGGCCGGAAAATTCGCTGCGAGCAGCGCCTCGCCCTTGGTGATTTCGACCGCCGCGCCAAACGCCCGCGCCTCGGCACTGACGGCCGCCGCGAGTTCGGCGGGGCCAAGGTCCGCCGCCGGCGTATCGACAAGATCGCGGACCAGCGCCGTGGCCGCGGCCAGCCGCAGCGTTTCGGCAATGCCACCGACATCGGTGGTCAGCAGCACGCGCGCGCCGGCGTCGCCATTGCCCTTGCGATACCGATCGAAGCGGTGCTGGGCGAGCAGCCAGCCCAGCCCGGCAGCGCCCAGCGGCGCGGTGAGGCGATAGCGCCCGGCCGGCAGTTTCGCCGCCGCCGCCGCCAGCCCCCACGGGCCATCCTCGATGCCCGCCAGCGCCGACCAATCGCCCGGGCCGTCGCCGGGCAACAGGGCAACGCTGTCTGCCGCCGCCTTGAAACCCTGCGCCGCGACGAACACCCGCGTCCGCTCGCCCTGGTCGCGCAACCAGGCGTCGAGCCCGTCGGCGGCAACGAGGGTCAGCGGGGTGGCAGAGCCGCCATCATCGGCGATCAGCAGCGCGGAAAAATCGGTCATGAACGACGGTGTAGCGGAAGGGCGGGGCCGGCGTCACGGCTTGAATGGCCGCAGCTGCGCGGCCGGCTCAATAGGCGTCCGACGTCAGTTCGACCCGGTCGAA
>JBBQKM010000462.1:0-1581 GCA_038326915.1 Sphingomonadales bacterium | reverse complement strand
GCCGGCAATATCGGCCTCGACAGCCTGCAGTGCCGCCAGCTTGCCGGCCGTCGCCGCTTCGATTCGCGGCGCGTCCTCCGCCTCCAGCGCGGCGATTTCGGCGCGAATCGCATCGATCAGCCGGATGAAGCTGTTGCCGCCCCCATCGCCCCCGTCGCTCGCATCGCCGGCCATGGCATTACGCCTTGGGCGGCACCGATTCGAGCGCGATCATCGCTGCGGCAATCGCATCAGGATCGGCGCGATAGTCACCGCTGATGATCGCAGCGCGCAGCCGTTCGACCTTGGCGACATCGACCGGCGGCTTGGCTGCCAGGTCAGCGGCGATGCCCGACAGCGCCGACGGCGATTCCATCCGCGCCTTGCCGGCGACCGCGGCGCGCGGTGCTGCCTCGACACCGCCGCTGCGCGGCGTCTCGGTCCCGGCCGACACCGCGCGGGGCGGCTGGCCCCTGCCAATGCCTTCGATCACTGCGTCCTCCTTCTGGCTCATGCCCCCAGCTACGGCCGCAGGGTTGCCACACTTGCGGTTAACGGCCGCTCACCATGGCATTTAAACCATTTATTCGCACGCGTCCGTCGGCGCCGACGATGCCGGTCAGCCGCCGGTTGCTGCCGGGCGCGCGCAATGCGACCCGGCCATCGCGGCTGTCGGCATCGGCGATTGTTTCAAGGCCGACGCTGAAGCCGGCACCGGCTGCCTCCACCACCACCCGGTCGCCGCGCCGGATCACCGGCAGCGCCGGCGCTTCCGATACCGCCGCCGCGCCCGGCACCGGCACCACCGGAACGAACACCTGCCACACCGGCGCTGCACAGAGCACCCGCACCGCTTGGCCATTCGCCCAATCGAGCTGCGGCGCCAGGCAATCGGGCAGCAGCAGCCGCGCATCGACGATTGCCGGGCGCCCGGCAAAATCCTCGACCTGCGCCTGCAGGTCGGCCGGGGTCATCAACAGCGGGGCAGCGAGCAGCAACAGCAACATCATCGGTCCTCTCAGCGGTACCCCCTACCCCGAGCAATTTCCGCGCCAAGCGCCGCTGCCGGCGTGCCGACCATCCGGCGATGCCGTCCGATCCCGGCAGACACTGGCGAAACCTCGCCGCCGCCCGGCAAGTCCTTGCCGCTCTGGCCGCGTCCGGCCACCGCCACGCCTTGCTGACCGCAGTTGGCACGGCGCTTGCTTGGCACCCGGCATGAACGGACCCGATTTTCTCGATCGCCAACTCGGCCAGCCGGCGCAGGCGCTGCGGCTCAGGGCGCAACGGCTTGACCTGATCGCGTCGAACATCGCCAATGCCGCCACCCCCGGCTACAAGGCGCGCGACCTCGATTTCCGCGCGGCGCTGGCGGGCGCGCAAAATACCATATTGTACCGCGTTCCCGTCCAGGCCTCGCTCGATGGCAACACCGTAGAGCTTGCGACCGAACAGACGGCGTTTGCGGAAAACGCCGTCGACTATCGCGCCTCGCTGAGCTTTCTCACCGGCCGTATCCAGACGATCATGGCCGCGCTGAAGGGCGGCGAATGAAGGCGCTCAATTCCTTCGATATCGCCGGCCGCGCCATGGCGGCGCAAC
>JBBQKM010000461.1:0-1590 GCA_038326915.1 Sphingomonadales bacterium | reverse complement strand
CGGCGCGCGACATAGACGGCGTCGTGGCCCGCGCCAGAGATGATCTCGCGCGCCGGATAGCCGAGGCGTGCAGCGGCCTGGCGCACCAGGTCCACGCACTCCGCGTCGAAGGGCTGGGCGGGAATGTAGAACAGTTCCGTCAGGTCGAGCCGGCAGCCGTTTTTCTCCACCAGCGCGCGCGCTTTGGCCGGGAAGCCCTGCATGATGCCTTGCACCTGCAGGTTCTCCGGGTGGCGGAACTCGACGCTGAAGCGCACCTCGCCCGGCACCACGTTGCGGCTGTTCGGCAGCACCTGAAGCTGGCCCACGGTGCCGCGGCCATCCTCGCCGCGCGCGCGCATCAGGTCGTCCACATGGGCGATCACGCGGGATGCCGCGACCAGCGCGTCGCGCCGCGCGGAGGGCGGCGTGGTGCCGGCATGCGAATCCTGGCCGGTGATCACCGCATCGTACCAGACCTGCGCCTGCGCGCTGGTGACGATACCGATCTGCTTGCCCTCGCGCTCCAGGATCGGGCCCTGCTCGATGTGCAGTTCGAAATAGGCGTCGGCCGGGAAAGGCGCCGCCGGGTGCGGGCCCTTGTAGCCGATGGCATCGAGCGCCTGTTCCACCGTCACGCCGTCGGTGTCCTGCAGGCCATACGCCTTGGCCTGCGGATAGATTCCGGCCCAGACGCCGCTGCCCATCAGCGAATGGCCGAAGCGGCTGCCTTCCTCGTCGGTCCAGTTGACGAGTTCGATCGGCGCTTCGGTGGTGATGGCGAGGTCGTTGAGGCTGCGGATCACCTCAAGCCCGGCGATGACGCCGAGCGCGCCGTCGAACTTGCCGCCGGAGGGCTGGCTGTCCAGATGGCTGCCCATCAGCACCGGCAGGCGGGCGGGGTCGCGGCCGGGGCGGCGGGCGAACATGTTGCCGATGGCGTCGACGCGCACGGTCAGGCCGGCGGCCTCGCAGTTGGCGCGGAAATGGTCGCGGCCCTGGCGGTCGATGTCGGTCAGGGTCAGGCGTCGCACGCCGCCCTTGGGCGTGGCGCCGAAGCGGGCCATGTCCATCAGGCTGTCCCACAGGCGCTTGCCGTCGATACGTTGGTTGTTGCTGCTCATGCTCGGGTCCCTCTGTCGGGGCGCATCTTGCCCAGCGCGGCGCTTCCTGCAAGTTTCGCCGCGCTGATGGAGGCTATGCCATGGTTCGCGCCCGCCTGATTCCGAGCTTCGCGCTGGCGGTGGTCCTGTGTGGCTGCACGCTGATCGACCAGCGAACCTTCGAGCGCACGCCGCAGGCGCCCAGTGCGGACGCCGCGGCGCAGGCGGCATTGCCGGAGCGCCCGCTGCTGACCATCCAGTTCGAGGGCGACGACACCGACTGGCATCCGGCGTTGCAGGAGGCGGTGGAGGCGGCCGAGGGGCGCAAGCCCGGCGTGCAGTTCGAGGTGGCGACGACGGTGCCGATGGGCGCGCCGCCGGCCGAGCAGGACCGGCGGCTGCGCCAGGGCGCCACCGACGCGGCCGCGGTGGCCAATGGCCTGGCAGCCCTCGGGGTCGCGCCGGAGCGGGTGCATATCTCGGTGCAGGGCGACCACGGCATCCCGCC
>JBBQKM010000460.1:0-1604 GCA_038326915.1 Sphingomonadales bacterium | reverse complement strand
GGCAGAGTCCGTCGGATCGGCCGGTGCAGTTTGTGCTGCAGACGTCAGGTACCTACGACAATCTGCAGAAGGCGATGGACCAGCTGCTCGAGGCGCTGCGCAGCAACCCAAGGATCCAGAACCCCGACACCGATCTGAAACTGAACAAGCCGCAAATCCGCATCGTCGTCGATCGCGACAAGGCGGCCGATCTGGGCATCCCGATCGAGCTGATCGGCCGTACGCTCGAGACCATGATGGGTGGGCGCCAGGTCACGCGCTACAAGCAGAACGCCAAGCAATACGACGTTATCGTCCAGATCGCCGATGCCGATCGCACCAACCCCGACGACCTGACTACCATCTTCGTGCGTTCCGCCTCCGGCCAGATGATTCCGCTGTCCAACCTGGTGAAATTCGCCGAGGGCGTGGCGCCGCGCGAACTGAACCATTTCAACAAGCTGCGCTCGGCCACGTTGAACGCCACACTGGCGCCGGGCTATTCGCTGGGCGAGGCGCTGCAGTTCCTGCAGGAACAGGTGCGCTCCCTGCCGGCCGGCATCTCCAACGACCTGGGCGGGCAGAGCCGCGAGTTCCGCTCCTCCAGCGGCGGCTTCGTGGTGCTGCTGGGGCTGGCGGTGATCTTCATCTTCCTGGTGCTGGCGGCGCAGTTCGAAAGCTTTGTCGATCCGCTGATCATCCTGTTCACCGTGCCGCTGGCGGCGGTCGGCGCGCTGCTGGCGCTGCGACTGAGCGGCGGCACCATGAACGTCTACAGCCAGATTGGCCTGGTCACCTTGATCGGACTGATCACCAAGCACGGCATTCTGATCGTGGAATTCTCCAACCAGCTGCGCGATCAGGGCCGCAGCAAGTTGCAAGCCGTGATCGAGGCGGCGGCTTTGCGCCTGCGGCCCATTCTCATGACCACCGGTGCCATGGTGCTGGGCTCGATCCCGCTGGCCATTGCTTCCGGCGCCGGCGCCGAAAGCCGCCAGCAGATTGGCTGGGTGATCGTGGGCGGCCTGCTGTTGGGCACTGTGCTGACCCTGTTCGTGGTGCCGACCGCCTACATGCTGCTGTCCGGAAGCCGCGAACGGCATGCCCGCAGCGCCAGGCATGGCGCCGCACCCGCAGTGGTCAGCCATGGCTCCAAGCCCGAGCAGGGCCGCGCGGCGGAGTAGCGGCCGCGGGTAATAAAAATAGGCACCAAAGCGGACAATCTGCCCCGGGGCAGGCCCGCTCAGTTCCTGCTTCATTCGCCGGCCGAACGCGCTATAAACCTTGGAGGGGACGGGCCCTTCCGGCGACAGCCGGCGGGCCCGGGGACGGTCGGCGCAAATACCGCCGGCGATCGGAGACCAACTCCGGCGCCGTTCGGCTGCGATTGGCCGCCTTTTTGCAATGTCGGGAGCATGACACGCAAGCGTCGCAGCGGCGCTGGTGGAATTGCGCCGAGACGGACGATTCGAGGGGCCATGGCGTTGCCGGAAAAACAGGGATTGTACGATCCGAAGAACGAGCACGATTCGTGCGGCATCGGCTTTGTGGTCAATATCAAGAACCGCAAAAGCCACGACATCGTGCGCCAGGGTCTGCAGATATTGTTGAACCTCGACCACCGT
>JBBQKM010000459.1:0-1612 GCA_038326915.1 Sphingomonadales bacterium | reverse complement strand
GCTATGCCGTTGCCATCCGGGTCGCAACGCCCCGATTTGGACGAAACCGCGCGCACACGCTAAGGGGTGGCGATGCCCGTGCTGTCGTCCGTCCCGCCGCTATTGCTCGTTGCCCTTGGCGGCGGCATCGGATCGATGCTGCGCTACCTCGTCGGGCGCTGGACGCTGGCCAATTTCGGCCCCGGCTTTCCGGCCGGCACCTGGGCGGTCAACATTGCTGGCGGGCTGCTGATCGGGCTGCTGGTCGGCTGGCTGGCGCGTGTCGATGAAGGCGGCGAAAACCTGCGCTTGCTGCTCGGCGTCGGCGTGCTTGGCGGCTTCACCACCTTTTCGGCGTTCAGCCTGGAAGTCTTTGCGATGATCAACCGCGGGGAGATCGGCCTGGCCGGTGCCTATGCGGTGTCGTCGGTCGCCGGCAGCGTGCTCGCCGTGATGACCGGCGTTTACCTGATGAGAAACTGATGCCGACGATTACCATAGCCGAAGACGATGATGGCATCCGCCTCGATCGCTGGTTCCAGCGCCACGCCCCCGATACCAGCTTCAACATCGTGTCGCGCTGGGCGCGCACCGGCGCGATCCGGCTCGATGGCGCCAAGGCGGCGCCGGGCGACCGCATCGCCGGTGGCCAGACTTTGCTGTATCCCGACAGCCTGCCCGAACCTTCGGCCGCGACCCGGGCGCGTGCCGAGGTCGAATATCGCGAGCCGCTCAGCCAGGCGCAGATCGATTATATCCGCGGCATGATCATCCACCAGGATGCCCACGCCATCGTCATCAACAAGCCGCCGGGGCTGGCAACGCAGGGCGGCAGCGGCATCACCACCCATGTCGACGGGCTGCTCGATGCGCTGCAGTTCGATGCGGCGACGCGGCCGAAGCTGGTGCACCGCCTCGACAAGGATACGTCGGGGGTGCTGCTGCTCGCCCGCACGGCGCGCGCCGCGGCGTTTTTCTCCAAAAGCTTTGCCGGGCGCGATGCCAGGAAGACCTATTGGGCGCTGACCATCGGCGTGCCCAAGGTCGAATCGGGCGAGATCGACGCGCCCTTGTCGAAACAGCCCGGCACCGGCGGCGAGAAGATGCATGTCGATCCCGAAGGCGGGTTGAAATCCAAGACGCGCTATCGCGTGCTCGATCGCGCCGCCGGGCGTGCGGCCTGGGTCGAATTCATGCCGCTGACGGGCCGAACCCACCAGATCCGTGTCCATGCCGCCGCGATCGGCCATGCCATCGTCGGTGACGGTAAATATGGCGGCAAGGAAGCGTTCCTCACCGGCGGCATCAGCCGGAAGCTCCACCTGCATGCGCGGCGGTTGGTGATCGATGCCCCCGATGGCGGCAAGGTCGATGTGGCGGCCGAACTGCCGGCGCATATCGCCGAAAGCTTTGCGCTGCTGGGGTTCGACCCGGCGCTGGGCGCGCCGCTGGTCGAGGTGCCGAAATCGGCAACGCCGAAGCCCAAATCGCGGCGGCTGTCGTCGGCGACGAGCGGCAACCGCCGCGGCGAACGGCGTTCGCGCGGCAGTTAGGGCGCCTCGGTAGAATCAGAGAGGTTTAAGGGCCTCCGGCGGCTGGGGCCGCAGGCCCCAGGCCCCATTCTGTTTCGTAC
>JBBQKM010000458.1:0-1621 GCA_038326915.1 Sphingomonadales bacterium | reverse complement strand
CAGCCGCGCCACCGCGCGGGCGGCCGCTGCATGCACTCCCCGGGCAGACGGATGCCGACATGGTCCATAATGCCGATCGCGCCGACCTCGCGGTGTTTTTCGAAGGGCTTTCCGATGGCGAGGCGACGCGGGAACTGCGCTTGCGCGCCACCGGCGCCGGTCGCCCGGCGCTGCTGGTCCACGGCGGACTGGCGCGCGACACCGGGCTGGATGGGCAAAGTCTGTTGCTCGCCATCGAACGGACGGCCTGACGTCAGCCTTCGGCGCGGCTTTCCGCGTCGGAACCCCGCGGCACGATCAGATGCAGCGCCGCCGGTTGGAC
The DNA here is from genome assembly GCA_038326915.1 of Sphingomonadales bacterium. Lineage (GTDB taxonomy): Bacteria > Pseudomonadota > Alphaproteobacteria > Sphingomonadales > Sphingomonadaceae > Sandarakinorhabdus. The sequence continues at coordinate 1,299 of JBBQKM010000458.1, read as the reverse complement.
CCGCACCGTCACCGGCGTCTTCATCCCGGTCTCGCCATCGACCGAAATCGGCTGTTCGGGCGTGCATGACAGCGTGAATTCTGTTGCGCGGATTTCGCGGACGCGCTTGCCCGCCGGCCGCCAGCCGGCAAGATTGGCCGCCCACACGCCGGCGAGCGCCGCGGCATAGCGGCCGCGCACCAGCTGGACGACGATATCGCGGCTTTCGGGGTCGGCGCCGTCGATAACGCGCAGGCCGCCGACGAACGGGCCGTTGCCGATGCGAATCTCCACCACCTGGGCGATCACGTCGGTTTGCCCGGGAATCGCCAGCTTTGCCACAAACGGCTGCATCGTCAGGAATTTGTAGCAGCCATAGCCTAGATAGCCGATGCGGCCGAAACAGCGTTTCAGCCCCGGCGGAATGTCCTCGGCGATGCGCGCCGGCACGCCGATGGTCGCCGAATTGATGAAGCAGCCGTCGCCGATCCGCACCACGTCGACGCGCGCCAGGTCGCCGCCGGCGATCACATCGAGCGCCGGTTCCAGTTCCGGTTCGATGCCCAGCGTGCGGGCAAAGCTGTTGGCGGTGCCGAGCGGCAGGATCGCCATGACGATATCCTTGCGCGCCAGCCGACCGGCAGCGCCGGCCAGCGTGCCGTCACCGCCGCCGACGGCAATCAGGTCATGGCCATCGGCGATCAGCTGGCCGAGTATCTTGCCCAGATCCCGGGGCCGCTTGACGGCATGGGCTGCGGCGATTTCGAACCCGCGCGCCTGCAGCCCGGCGCACGCCGCATCGAACAGCTGCTGCCCGCGCCGCGATTTGGCGTTGACCAGCACGGCAATGCGCCGCCGCGCCACGGCGGCACCGGGGGTCCAGTCGCTCATGCGTCGCGTCCGATCCAGTGCAGGGCCGCGCCATTGGCGCGCAGCCAGCGCTTGCTCGCCGCGCCATTGGCATCGAGCGCGCCGAGCAGCGCGTGAAAATCCGGGCCGTGGTTGGCGTGGACGAGGTGCGCCACTTCATGCGCGACGACATTGCGGCGGACAAAGCCCGGCGCGAGAATCAGCCGCCAACTATAGGCGATCCGGCCTTCTCCCGCGCCGCTACCGGCACAGCTGCCCCAGCGCGATCGCGTGTCGCCGACGCGCACTTGCGCCACCGCGCGCCCGACTTCGCCGGCGAGCTGCCGCGTCGCCGGTCCCATGTCGGCGAGCGCCGCCGCCTTAAGCCAGCGCAGCGTGCGCGCCGGCACGGCCGCCAGCGGCCCGCCCATGCGCAACGTGGCGCCGTGCAGCCGCGGCGCGCGCGGGTGG
>JBBQKM010000457.1:0-1622 GCA_038326915.1 Sphingomonadales bacterium | reverse complement strand
CGCGTGCCCCCGTCCCACGCCCTGAGCCGCTTTCTCTCGGGGCCGGGGCGCGTGCCGCCCCGCCCCCCCACCCCACTCCCCCCCCCCCCCTCCCCGGCGGGGGCGCCCGCGCCCCCCCCCCCCCCCCCGCCGGAGGCCCTGTTGTGATCGAACCTAGCGTGGCGGCGCCAGCAGCGGTGCCACCTCGGGCATCGTTTCCACCGACGCCGCAAAGGTCGGCGTGACGATCGCACGGCTCGCCTGTTCATAGGCATAGCCGAGCCCGAGCAGCCGTGCCTCGCTCCACGCCGGGCCGATGAAGCTCAATCCCACCGGCAGCCCGCGCACCGCTCCCATCGGCACGGTCAGGTGCGGATAGCCCGACACCGCCGCCAGCCCGCCGGCGCCGCCGCCGGGGCTCTGGTCGCCGATGACAGCGTCGATCGGCCAGGCCGGCGAGGTGGTGATGCCGACCAGCGCGACGACATTGTCCTTGGCCAGCATCGTGTCGAGCGCATCCTTGGCACCCTTCAGCGACGCGGCCCGCGCGTCGACATAGGCCTTGTCGGCAAGGCCCTTCGTCGCCTCGGCCTTGATGAACGTGTCCTGCCCGAACAACGCCATTTCGCGCGGGGAAGCGGCGTTGAAGGCGATGGCATCGGCGAGGGTGCGGACCTTCACGCTGGTCGGCGTCGTCGCCAGATAGGCGTTGAGATCGGCCTTCAATTCGCTGAGCAGCACCTGCAGTTCGCCCGCGCCGATCGCCCGGCGATCCTTGGGCGCCTCGACATCCACCAGCACGGCGCCCTGCGCCTTGAGCACCGCCAGCGCGCGTTCGAACACCGCATCGACCGTCGGTGACCAGCCCGTCGTGAAGCGCATCACGCCGATGCGCGCCCCCTGCAGCGCCTTGGCATCGAGCGCTGCTGCATAGTCGCTGCGGTGGCTGTCGGCCGCCGCGGTCTGCGCATCGGCCGGGTCGCTGCCGGCGATGGCGCCGAGCAGCAGCGCCGCGGTGCGCACGTCGCGCGTCATCGGCCCCGGCGTGTCCTGGCTGTGGCTGATCGGCACGACATGGGTGCGCGACACCAGCCCAACGGTGGGTTTCAGCCCGACGATACCGTTGATCGCCGCCGGGCAGGTAACGGAGCCATCGGTTTCGGTGCCGATCGCCGCATCGACCATGCCGGCGGCAACGGCAGCACCGCTGCCCGACGACGAACCGCACGGCGTCCGGTCGAGCGCGTGCGGGTTGCGGACCTGCCCGCCGAGCCCGCTCCACCCCGAGATCGAATAGTCGGAACGGATATTGGCCCATTCGCTGAGGTTGGTCTTGCCGAGGATCACCGCGCCGGCGGCGCGCAGCCCGGCAACCAGCGGCGCATCGCGGTCGGTGACATTGGCGGCGAGCGCCATGCTACCGGCGGTCGTCGGCAACGGGCCCTTCGTCTCGATATTGTCCTTGATCAGTACCGGCACGCCGAACAGCGGCCCCCGCGCCTTGCGCTGGCGATCGAGGCTGCGCGCCTGGTCGATCGCCGTCGGATCGAGCGCCAGCACGGCGTTTACCCTAGGGTTGAGCGCCCCCACCCGCGCAATGGCGGCGCGCGTTGCGGTTTCGGCTGGGCCGGCGGGCTGTGCCG
>JBBQKM010000456.1:0-1627 GCA_038326915.1 Sphingomonadales bacterium | reverse complement strand
GGTATCGTGTTGACGATCCCCTATGTGCGCTGGCGCAAGCGGGTGGCGGCTTAAAGCGCCTGCACCGGCAGCGTGGCGATCAGGCCGGTGGCAATCACGCACAGCACCGCCGCCAGGGCCACCACGCCGGCGCGAATCCGGGCGCGGTTGAGCGACGCGCTGATGCCGGCGAGGAACAGCACGATCGATAATATCACCGTCGACGCGACATAATAATCGCTGTGGCCGTTGGCGATCTCCCCGGCTGCCAGCGCGGCGTCGGCGGCGCGGCGCAGTTCGGCAGCGCGGCGACCTTCGGTGTGGACAATTGTCGGCAGGCCCCCCGGCACATCGGCGCGCAACTCGCCGGCGCGGATGTCGGCTGGGAATTTTGCCCGCCATGGGTCAAAGGTGGTCCGGAACGCCGGCGTGAAGCGCTTTTCATAGAATTTCATGCGCTTGTCATCGCCGGCGGCGGCGGCCTCCATCCACGACATGAACAGCGCGATATCGGCGCCGCTGCGCTGGCCGTCGATGATCTCCAGCGCAGAGGCCTGGGTCATGGTGCTGGTGGCGACGGCATAATTGCTGGCCTGGGTGCCGCCCCACAGCGAGGCCTGGTAGCTCGCCCAGCCCGAGGCCAGGCCGGCGAACGACAGTAGCACCGCGGTCGCCGGCTCGATCCAGCGGGGCGGTTCAGTCATGCGCCGCTTCGGCGCCGGTATCGGATTTCTTTTCAAAGATCATTTCGAGGTCGCGCATCAGGAACAAATTGAGCACCGTCCGGATCGCGGCGATGGCGCCCAGCTTGCCGATCGAATCCCAGCTTGGCGCAATCGCGCTGCGGATGATGTCGGCGGCGAGTGCAAAGGTCAGCGCCAGCACGATCCACGCCGAAAAATCGAGCCAGATTTCGGCGCGGGCGCCACCGCTGCGTAGCCCGTGGGCACCGCGGATGATCGATCGGTACAGTGCCTGCAACGACGCCAGCGTCAGGATGAGGACGACGATGCCTTCGATCAGCAGCGCCGCATAGGATGCGACCTCGACGAAATAATGCTCCAACACCGCGTTCAAGCCCCCTGCTGCAAGCCGGGATGATAGGCCGGACGCGCCACCGAGAAGGCGCAATTTCGGACAATCTGCACCGTATTGCCCGTTATGCTCTCGAAACGGGCATGATCGCCCCGGGCAACGGCCGGAAAAGTGCGCGATGAGTTTCGAAACGCTGGGCAATGGCGACAAGATGGCGGCGAGCCGCACCATGCTGGCGTTCCAGCGCACCCGCATGTCGGCGGATCGCACGCTGATGGCGGTGCAACGCACGGCGCTGTCGCTGATCGGTTTCGGCTTCACCATCTACAGCTTCTTCCGCTCGATCATCGACAAGCGCGTGCTTGGCGATGCCATTCCCCAGGGCGCGCCGGGCCGGTTCGGGCTGACGCTGATCGCGATGGGGGTGCTGCTGCTCGGCCTCGGCATCGCCAACCATTATCGCTACATGAAGGAACTGCGCGACCAGCGCGTCGCCCTGATCGCCGATGGGCTGTTGCCGGGCACCGACGGTTTCCCGGTGTCGCTGGCGCTGGTCACCGCCTTTCTGCTGCTGCTCGTCGGGCTGTTCGCCATACTGAGCATCATCGCCCGC
>JBBQKM010000455.1:0-1650 GCA_038326915.1 Sphingomonadales bacterium | reverse complement strand
GGGGAAATTGCCATCGACTTCGGTGAACAGCAGGTGGTGCGTGCCGGGCAGTTTCTTGACAAGCTTTTCAACGACCGGCCCGGCGACGCCATTGCCGCAATCCCAGGCGATGGTGAACGGCGTCGTCGCGTCGAAATCCTGAACCAGCCGGTCGACATAGCGATCCATGATCTCGACCCGGGTTTCACCGCCGCTGCCGCTTTCCCAGTCGCCGGCCGCCGCCATCCGGCCGAGCGCCTGGATGTCGGCGCCAAAGAACGGCCGGTCCTTGAGCATCATCTTGAAGCCATTGTACGCTGGCGGATTGTGGCTGCCGGTGATCATCACGCCGCCGTCGCAGGCGAGTTCATAGACCGAATAGTACAGCATCGGCGTCGGCCCCATGCCGATCCGCACGGCATCGACCCCGGCGGCGTTGAGCCCGCGCACCAACGCAGTCTCGAATACCGGCGACGAGGTGCGGCCGTCATAGCCGACCGCGACGCGCGCGCCGCCGGCGCGGCGGATGATGGTGCCAAAGCTGCGGCCGATGGCGAGCGCATCGGCTTCGGTCAGCGTGTCGCCGACCAGCCCGCGAATGTCGTATTCGCGCAAGGACGTCGGGTGGAAGCTATGGCTCACGATGATCTCCGATTGGCTGGGTCAGCCTCTAGCGTTCAATTGCCAACAACGCGTTACGTTCCCTCGATACCGGCCCATAGTTACCCGTTCCCGCGTGCCAGCAACAGGTCGCGCGCTGCGGTGACGGCCCGCGCTGCCGCGTCGCTGCCGCCAGCATCGGGGTGCGCCTGTGCAATGCGCGCCCGCCAGGCCGCCTGGATGGCATCGGCATCGGCACCGGGCGCCACGCCCAGCAGCGCGCGCGCCGCCGCTTCATCGGCGCTGGCGACCTTGGGCCGCTGCGTCTTCCACCAGAAATAGCCCGCCGCGCCGATGATCAGCGCCAGCAGTGGCCGGCCGGTTTCCAGCATGCGGATGGCAATCAGCGCGGCAGCGCCAGTGCCGCCCAGCCGCACCAGGTTGGGCACCAGTTCGCCGCGCTGGTGCAACCACCACGCCAGCGCCGCCGCCAGGATCAGCGCAAGGCCCAAATCAGGCCAGCTTTTCCGGGTCCCAGCCCGGCAGGTTAAGGCCGGCGAGCAGCGCGCGCAATTCGGCGCGGGCACCGACATGGCTGAGGCTGAAATCATCGAGCGCGGCGCGATCGAGCAGGGTCAGCCCGCGCGGAAAGAATTCGCGGAAAATCACGCGTTCCGAAAGCCCGCCGACGACGCGAAAGCCGACGCGCTTGGCCAACGCATCGAGCGCGGCGCCGACGCGTTTGCGGTTGCGCGCCTCCAGCGTTGACAGGCGGTTGCGCAGCACCACCCAATCGACCTGCACGCCATCGACCTTCGCACGGGCGCGGCGGGCATCCCAGATCAGCTCGGCATAGAAACTCGGGCGCTTGACGGCGAAGGTTTCGGGATCGACCTGGCCGATCAGATCGAAATCGACAAAGCTGTCGTTGATCGGCGTGACGATGGTGTCGGCGCGCGCCAGCGCCGCGCGGCCCAGCGCCGAATCGCGCCCCGGCGTGTCGACGACAATGTAGTCGAAGTCGCTCCACGCATCGAGGCGCTCGGCCAAAGCGGCGACGTCGACCCGCTC
>JBBQKM010000454.1:0-1680 GCA_038326915.1 Sphingomonadales bacterium | reverse complement strand
GTCGGCCGGCACGTTGTTCATCAGGCCGCCATCGACGAACAACTCGCCCCCGTCCACCAGCGGCGGCATGATGCCCGGTACGGCATTGCTCGCCGCCACCCAGCGGCGCAGCGCGCCGGTCTCGGCGGCCTTTACCGTACCGTGGGTGAGGTTGCAGCAGACACAGAAATAGCGGCGCCACAAATCCTCGATGGCCGTATTACCGAACAGCGCCTGCATCGCATGGTCGAGGCGCTTGCCCGAGAGCAGGGAGACCAGCGGCAGCGTCAGGCCGGAGAAGGGCTTGAACCTGAGCATGTCGTGCAGCGTGGCGTGGATCTGGCGCGGGTCCTGCCCCAGCGCAGCGAGCGCGCCTATCACCGCGCCCATGCTGGTGCCGCCGATGACATCAACCGGCACGCCGCCTTTGGCGAGGGCGCGCAACACGCCCACTTCGGCGAAGGCCTTGGCGCCGCCGCCGCCTAGGGCGAGCCCGATCGAGCGACCGAGCAGGTGACGGCACAGGCGTTCCATCGCCGCAGCGTCGCCGGCGCGCAGGTGATGGTGGCGGCGGATATGGCGCAGCGCCAGCCAGCGTGCGGTGTCGCTTGGCGCGACGGCGTCGGCAGGGTGCAGCAGCACCAGTTCGCGGCCGCGGACCTGGCCATCACCGTCGCCCCGGTCATCCAGGCAACGCTCGATGCCCTCGGGCTCGGCCGACACCGCGCCCGCTTGTGCGATGATCAGCACGCGATCGGCCTGGCGCAGGCAGCGGTGCGTCCAGGACGAGGCCTCCTCGTCGCAGATGTACACCAGCAGGTCGTGGCGCTGCTCTTCGTCGTCGAGCCACCTGGCGATACCGGCGTCGGCATCCGGGCGTTCCAGTGCGCCGGGGAACATCAGCTCGATGCGGGTGCGGTCGATGAGGGCGACGCCGACCATGGCGCCCAGCGCCGCCTCGAGCCGGCGCGCGAAATCGGCAAAAGCGTCCGAGCCGCGCAGGCCGCGGCCGGGCACCAGCGCCAGCGTGGCGAGTTTTTCCTGGCGCCGCGGCGCGCGGTTGGTCAGCCGGCTGGTCAGTATCTGGATGAACTGGCGCGTCACGCTGGGGTGGCGCTGCATGAATTCGAGAAAGGTCTGATTGGAGATGCGCACCAGGCGCGAATCGCGCAGCGCGGTGACCGTCGCCGTGCGGGTGCCGCCGCTGAGGATGCTCATCTCGCCGATCATTTCGCCGCGGCCGATTTCGCCCAGGCGCACCAGCGCGCCGGCTTCGTCCTGCTGTGTCGCCAGCAGCCGACCGCTGATGACGATATAGAGCGCGTCGGACGGGTCGCCGCGGCGCACCAGCGTGCTGCCGCCGGCCACGCTGACCTGATCGAACTCGCCGCCTAGGCTGCGCAGGAAAGCGGTATCCAGATCGGGGTACAGCCGCGCGAGATCGGCGAAAAATCCGGAAAGGACGACCTCAGCCATAAGGGCGGGTGGTGCGCGGCGCGCGTGCGGCGTTATGCAAAAGCAAGGCTGTCCGTTCTTGTCATGGGCGCGCCGGCAGATCCGGTGCGCACGCGTTTTGCGTCAATGCATCTGTCTATGCCGGCGATTCTGAAGTCTAGTACAGGCCGGCGGTCCGTGTCGCCTCGGGCGCGGCCGCGGTTCGCGCATGAAATCCGGTGGGACGCGGACTGCGCGCAGGCCGCC
>JBBQKM010000453.1:0-1683 GCA_038326915.1 Sphingomonadales bacterium | reverse complement strand
CGTGGCGATCCATATCCCGGCGAATACGGCAACCAGTCCGAGCACCAGATTGACGGTGATCGGCTCGCCGACAAGCTGGGTCGCCAGCAATCCGGCGGCGAGCGGGTTGACGGTCATGGTGCTGGCCACCCGGGTCGGCGTGGCCCGCTCCAGCGCCATCACCCACAGGATGAACGCCAGCGCGCCGCCGCCGACGCCGAGATAGATGCCAGCGATCCACTGCGGCGTACTGAAGCTGCTCAATACCGTGACGCTGCCTGTCAGCGACCCCACCAGGATCAGCGCGGCAGCGCCCGCGCCCATGCCGACGGTCAGAAAGCCGAGCGCGCTGGAACGCCGGATGAACGGACGCGAACAGACATTATAGAACGCCATGCACATCACCGCGCCGGTCATGATGAGCTCACCGCGCCACGCGCCCGGGGGTGCAGCCGACAAGCCGGCGGCGAGCGCCGCAAAGACGCCAAGAACAGCCACGCAAACACCAACCGATTTCCGCCTTGTCAACGGCTCAATGCCGAGCAGCGCCCCAACCACCATGGTGTGGAGCGGCAACGTCGCCAGGGCGAGACTGGCCCGCGCCGCGGTTGTAAAGCTGACGGCGATATTATACAGGACGAAGAATAACCCGAAGAAGCAGAGCCCCAACGCCGCAACGGCAAGCCAGTCACTGCGCTGCGGCCATCTCACCCTCAGAACGAGTGCGGTCGGCAGCAGGCACAGAAAGCCTATTCCCCACCGCAGGATGGCAAGTGTGATCGGATCGGCACTGCCGACCAGATAGCGCGTGATCGCGGCCGCAGTGCCGCCGAGGCAGCTCGAGAGCAAGGCGATCAACACCCCGATCGTTTCGGTCAACTGCTCATCTCCGTGTCGCGCCGCACTGGCCTGTGGCATCTTGCTTGACGCCGACGTTTCAGCAACTACCTGGCAGGTACTCATGTCGAGACAGCACAGTTTTGCGGCCAGCCTGCGCTGGTGGCGCCAGCGCCGTGGCGTGTCGCAGCTCGATCTTGCCGGTCGCGCGGAAATCTCGCAGCGCCATCTCAGTTTCATGGAATTGGGCCGCGCGTCGCCGAGCCGCGAGATGGTGATGCGGCTTGCGGTCGCCCTTGAAATACCGCTGCGCCAGCACAATGCCCTGCTGATGTCAGCCGGCTTCGCGCCGGTCTGGCGGCAGAGCAACCTTGCCGCGCCCGAACTTGCCCAGATTCGTAGCGCGATCGACTACATGCTGGCCCAGCAAGAGCCGTTTCCAGGAGTTGTGGTCGATCGGCACTGGAACCTGCTCAAGGCCAATTCCGGTGCGGTTCGCCTGATCGAATTCCTGGTCGGACCGTTGGCGCCGGGCACGCCGGTCAACCTGGCCGATGCCTTGGTCGCGCCCGACGTGCTGCGGCCGTATCTGGTGAACTGGGCCGAGGTGGTCCGCTACTTCGTGCGCAGCGTCGAAGCTAACGCCGCCGCCGACGGCGCCGCCGAAACCGCGGCGCTGCACGAAAGACTGCTCGCCTATGACGGGGTGCGGACGGCGCTTGGCGCCGCGCCGACCGAGCTGGCCACGACACCGGTGCTTCCGATGCACTTTCGCAAGGGCAGGACCGATTTACGGTTGTTCACAGCCATCGCGACGCTGGGCACGCCCCAGGACGTCACGCTGCAGGAGCTTCGCATCGAAAGCTT
>JBBQKM010000452.1:0-1704 GCA_038326915.1 Sphingomonadales bacterium | reverse complement strand
CGATCTGATGCGTATTCGCGGCAATGCGCGCGCCCTGCTGACGGCCGAGCGCTCGGCGCTCAACACCGTCCAGCATCTGACCGGTATCGCGACGATGACGCGCGCCTATGTCGATGCCATCGCCGGCACCGGGGCGATCCTGCTCGATACGCGCAAAACGCTGCCGGGGCTGCGCGTACTCGAAAAATATGCGACGCGGATGGGCGGCGCGACCAACCACCGGATGCGCCTCGATGACGGCGTGATGATCAAGGACAATCATATCGCGGTCGCCGGCGGTGTCGAACCGGCCGTGCGTGCCGCCAAGGCGGCGGGGCTGACCGATGTGGTGGTGGAGGTCGATACCATCGACCAGATTCCACCGGCGCTGGCCGCGGGCGCCGACCGGCTGTTGCTCGATAACATGGGGCCGGACGTACTGCGCCAGGCGGTCGCGCTGGTCGCCGGCCGGGTGCCGACGGAGGCCTCGGGTGGCGTGAACCTGCAGACCATCCGTGCCATCGCCGAAACCGGCGTCACCTACATCAGCGTCGGCCGCATCACCCAGAGCGCGCCGGCGGCGGACATCGGGCTCGATTTCGCCCAGCGCTGACGGATCAGTTCAGCGTGAACGGCTCATTGTCGCTGTGGCGTGACAGATGGTTGCGCTGCACTGCCAGCGTCTCGGTCTCGGCAGTCATCAGCGTGTCGCGCAGCCGCTCGGCGCGGGCACCGACCTTTTCGACGGTCTGCACGGCATCGTCGAGCAGGGCCCGCGCCTCCGCCGATGTCGCCAGGTCGAGCTTGCCGAGCGTTTCGTTGACATGTTCGGGGATGCGCTTGCGGATCAGGATAGCAAGATCGGCGGCCTCGCCATTGAGCGCGTTGCGGTCGGCGAGCTGCAGGAAACGGTCGCAGCTGGTGCGCGCTACTGCCACGCGGCTGCGCGCCCAGTCGGCATGGCCGGCAAGCGCATCCCAGGCATCGGCGAGCGCCGGATCGGTGGTCGCGGGCGCCCTGTCGACACTGCGGCGGCGCTGCGCACCCGGGCGCGATTCCGGAACTGGCTGGCCGATATGTTCGCGCTGCCGCGGGCGGCGCCGCGCCAGCATCAGCCCCGCGCCGATCAGCAACGCTGCGGCGAGCAACGTCGTGCCACTGCCGCCGAGCAACGCACCGCCGACGAGCAGGCTGAACAGCACGACGAGCGCCATGATCAGCAGGAACGTACCGACGATGCCTACCATCGCCGTCGCCATGGCGGCAACGAACAGGATGGTGATCGCGGCAAGAACGACGAAGATCATGTCCGGCCCCTCGGGGGTCAGGCGCGCGGGCAACCCACCGCGGCGTTGGGTTCAGCGGGCGTCGATGACCGATGTGCCCGGGTGATGTTTGTCGAGATGGCGCTTGATCAGCCGCAGGTTCTTGGAGTTCGAGCGGAACAGAAAGTCGAAGACATCGCCGACCAGCGGCACTGCGCCGACGGCCGTGTCGAAGCCGACATTGGCGATCATGCGCACCAGCGTCGCCTTTGGCATGCCGAGGTTGCGCGCCTCCCAAACGAGATACAGCCCCATCGCACCGGCAATCGCGTCGCCGGCGATCGGCAGCACGCCCATGATGGCGTCGAGGCCGACAGCGCGATTGAGCCCGGGAATGACGAAGGCGCGTTCCAGCACACGCTCGAACATCTCGATCCGCAGCCGGGCAGCGGCGGGATCG
>JBBQKM010000451.1:0-1719 GCA_038326915.1 Sphingomonadales bacterium | reverse complement strand
GCCAGCCGCCGCAACGCGCCGGTGATCGCGCGCATCGCCAGCTGGGCATCGGTGGGTGTCGACCCGGCGGTGATGGGCATCGGCCCGGTGCCGGCATCGAAAAGGGCGCTGGAAAAGGCCGGCTGGAGCGTCGCCGACCTCGACCTGATCGAGGCCAACGAGGCGTTTGCGGCGCAGGCGCTGGCGGTCGGGCAGGAATTGGGGCTGGATCCGGCGCGGGTCAACGTCAATGGCGGCGCGATTGCCATCGGCCACCCGATCGGTGCGTCGGGGGCGCGGGTGCTGACCACCCTGCTGCACGAGATGGTGCGCCGCGACGTCAAGCGCGGGCTGGCGACATTGTGCATCGGCGGCGGCATGGGGATAGCGATCTGCGTGGAACGCTGAGCGCGGCGGAGCATAGCGCCGGTGATTGCGCAGCAATCAGCAAGCTATGCACCGACTCGCGCCAGCGCAGCCAGCGGGGCGGCGGCGCATCGCCGCCGAACCCGTCTGACCCCGGCCTTCGCCGGGGCAGGCTATGACGCGGCTTTGCCGCGGCGCCGCCGCCACACGCGGGGCGCAATATGACCCCCTATCGCCACAACGACGACAGCCCGCTGGCGCGATTGTTCATCGCCGGCGACCAATATCGGCTGCTGGTCGGCGGGCGCACGCCGCCGGCGCTGGTGATTCCCGACACCACGGGATTTGATCGCGTTGCCTGGCTGGCCTGGCCGGGGCAGCCGGCGGCCGGCGCGGTGGTGGCTGATCTGGAGCGGCTGCCCTTTGTCGAGGCTTTGTTCGACAAGGCGCTGGTGACATCGCCGTTGCCGCGCGCGACGGCGCGGGCGCAGCTGCGCGAATTGTGGCGGGTGCTCGGCCCGGCCGGCATGGCGCTGCTGGTGGTGAAGGCGCGGCGGCGCTGGCAATGGCAGGCGCCGGGCTGGGTGCGCGAGGCGCTCGAGCCGGTTCTCGATGATGCGATGTTCGATGTGCTCGACTGGCGGGTCGAAACGCTGCCCGATCGCTATCATCTCGTGCTGGTGGCAAAGCGCGACGGGTTGAAACCGGCGCTTATCGGGCGGGTTGCCGAAGAAACGGCGCCGGCGACGGCCTAGCGGGAGGCAGGAATGGACGCAGCGGCACGCGCAAAAGTGATCGAAATGGTGCCGTTTTCGGCGCATCTGGGGTTCGATCTGGAGGTTTGCGAGCGGGAAACGGTGGTGGTTTCGGTGGTCTTGAAGCCCGAACACTGCACTGCCGGCGGTACCGCGCATGGCGGTTTCCTGATGACTCTTGCCGATTTCGCCGGTGCCGCGGGGGCCTTCCAGGTGCTGCCGGAGGGCGCCAGCGGCACGACGACGATCGACAGCAAGACCAACATGATCGGCGCGGCGCCGGCTGGATCGCGGCTGGTGGCGACAGCGGCGCTGGTCCACGCCGGGCGGCGGACGTCGGTGTGGACGACGCGGGTGGAAACCGAAGCCGGCAAGCTGATCAGCCTGACGACACAGACGCAGATGGTGCTTTAGGGGTCTTGTTCAGGTCGTGCTGGCTCCCTCCCCCTTGCGGGGAGGGCGACTCGGCTTCGGCCGAGCGGGGTGGGGTTTCACAAGTTCTGAAACGTGCGACCCCCACCCCGCTCGCTTCGCGAGTCGCCCTCCCCGCAAGGGGGAGGGAGTTGGTATCTCCTAATCGATCCGATAGTGAATCGGCTTGAAGCTGCCATTGTTCGAT
>JBBQKM010000450.1:0-1732 GCA_038326915.1 Sphingomonadales bacterium | reverse complement strand
TCGGTCATCGCCGGGCTGTACACCGCGCCACCGGCGCACGGCCCCATGATCATGCTGATCTGCGGCACCACGCCCGACGCCAGCACGTTGCGCTGAAACACCTCGGCATAACCGCCAAGGCTCGCCACGCCCTCCTGGATGCGCGCGCCGCCCGAATCGTTGAGGCCGATGACCGGCGCGCCGACTTTCATGGCCATGTCCATGATCTTGCAAATCTTCTGGGCGTGGCGTTCGGACAGCGATCCGCCGAAGACGGTGAAATCCTGGGAGAAGACAAACACCAGCCGGCCGTTGATCGTTCCCGATCCGGTGACGACGCCATCGCCGGGGATGACCTGCTCGGCCATGCCGAAATCGACGCAATTATGCTCGACATACATGTCGAGCTCCTCGAACGAACCTGGATCGAGCAAGATGTCGAGCCGCTCACGCGCCGTCAGCCGGCCCTTGGCATGCTGCGCGTCGACGCGCTTGGGCCCGCCGCCGGCACGCGCCGCGTCGCGGCGGCGTTCGAGTTCTTCGAGGGTCTTGAGCATGGCGGTTCCCCGCGGCTTTGTCGGCCTGTGCTTAGCAGCGGCGGCGGATAGGTAAAGATGTCAGAGCAACCGCAACAGCCTGACCGCCGCCGCAAGGTCGGCCTGCCGCTCGGCGTGGCCCGCCTCGGCGAGCGGGTCCTTGCCCCATTGTTCGGCCTGCCACAGTTCGTCGAGATGGCCGATCGCCCAGGCCTGCGCGGCATCGATTTGCCCCTCGGCGACTGCCAGGCCGATCACTGCCGAACCGCAGATGGTCACAATCGGGTTGAGCGCCGCCAGTTGAAAGGCATCGAAGGCCGCATAGGCAGCGCCGATGCGCGCTAGCGTTGCCGGCGGCTGGGGCTGGTGGATGATGCCGGTGACGAGCCGGAAATCGACATCGTAGCGCCCCCGCGCCCAGGCGAGCAGCGGGTCCCAGCCGGCTTGCTGGTGCGCCATCAGCGGTGCCGGATGATCGGCCCGATAGGCGAGCAATTCGGTCTCGGCAAAGCGCGCCAGCCCGGCGGCAAAGGTCGCGGTGTCATTGGCAATGCGCTCGATCGCGGCATTGGCCAGCCCGGTCAGCGGCATCGATCGCGGCACGATCGCCTCGCCTTGCGCGTTCCATTCCGCCGCGATGGCGTCGGCCAGCGCGCCTGTCGGCAGGTCGAGCGCCTGCCGGCCCGGCGTGCGCAACGGCCGGCCATCGAGCGCCACGCCGAACGGCCCGCTGCCCGTCGCCTCGGCCTGCTTGTAAAAGCGTTTCATCGGTCTGGCTTGGTTGTCAGGCCCAACAGCCGCGGCCGCACGAACAGGCTGGCAGCGCCGATGAGGAGCAGGACGACGCTGACCGCCGTGACGCCGCCGCGCGACAGCAACACCCCGCCGATCAGCGCGGCAAGCCCCGCGAGCTTGAGCGCGAAATAGCCGAAAAACCGCTTCTTCGCCTCCGCCGCCGTCAGGATGGGCGTTTCGTCAGCCATCGATCAGCCTCCGCAAATGCGCGCCATCAAGCGCCACGCCCACCGCCCCGGCCTCGATCAGTTCGGCAGCGTCGTGGTAACCCCAGTCGACGCCGATCGCGCGCACCCCGGCATTGGCACCCATCGCAATGTCGAACACGGTGTCGCCGATGATGACCGCATCGGCGCTGGTGGCGCCGGCGTCGGACAGCGCGGTCCACAGCATCGACGGGTGCGGCTTCGACGGGTGGCGGT
>JBBQKM010000449.1:0-1750 GCA_038326915.1 Sphingomonadales bacterium | reverse complement strand
TGATGCCCTGCACGGTCAGATTGTTGATGACGTTCTGGCCGGCGGCGGTTTTCTTGACCTGCCAGATCGCATCGACCGGCTGCGCGCCGGGGCGGGTGACGCGGGTATAGACATCGGTCATGGGGCCGCGACCTACGGTGCGCAGCGTCTTGATGGTGGCATCCGAATAATCGTACAGCCGGTCGGCATAGGCATTGAGCACGAAATCGGGCAACGCCTGCTGATAGGCGGTGTACTGCGCCGGGGTGATCGTGGCGCGGTGGCGGCGGATCAGCCGGTTGCCGATGTCGGAAAGCGCGACATTCTGCTGCAACATCGTGCGAAACTTGGCGCGACTGGCGGTCTTTGACAGCGATTTGTCGCGCAGCACGCCGAATGCGTCACTGGCCAGCGTTTCGACAAAGGCGCGCGCTGCCGGGTCGCCGGCATCGCTGGGGGCGGCGGCAACCTGGGCAACGGCCGGGGCGGCAAGGGCGAGCGGCGACAGTCCGATCAGCGTCGCGGCAAACAGGGTGGAAACGCGCATGACATACTCCTGAACAAGCCAACCCGGCGCGTCAACCTGATGGTCGATGCGCCGGGCTGTTGTTTGTGTTTACGAATTGCAGGCTGAACGGTTGCTGACGGGTCAGCCCTTCAGTTCGTCGCGCGCGGCGTCCATCACCGATTGCGCGGCACGCTTGGCCTTGCGGGTGGCCTCGCTGGCGCGGGCGCGAACGCTGTCGACCGACAGCCCGTGCGAATCGAGCTCATCGGCGGCGCGGCGCGCGGCGGCGCGGGCGGCGGCCCCCAGCTTGCTGCCGGTGTCGCCGAGTGCGCGGCGCTCGGCTTCGGTCGACGGGAACAGCGCGCCCAATGCTGCGCCTGCAGCAAGGCCGAGGACGACCGAGACGATGGGATTGGCTTCGACCGTGCCGCCGGCGCGTTCGGCGAGATTCGGCTTGGCGACCGGCGCCTCGGCGGGTTCGTCGCCGTCTTCATCGGCATAGAGCCGCGACGGCCGCTGCTCGGCAAAGCCGAAACCGTCGTCATAATCGGTATATTCGCCCAGATCGTCGCCCAGATTGACCGTCGCCTTGGCCAGCTTGTTGCGCGCCAGCAGCGCAAGGCCGATGGCGAGTACCCCGGCGCCGATGGCGAGCGGGTGCGCGCGAGCGGCGCTGCCGGCGTCGCTGATCAACTGACGGCTGGTGCCGGTCACACGCTCGACCGCTTCCGACATGATGCGGCGCGGATCGAGCCGATCCTGGATGTCGTCGATGGTCGAGGCGATGCGCAGGCGGGCATCCTCGGCCTCGGCGGCGATATCTCCGACCGGTTCGGAACCCATCGTCATTCTCCCTTCAACGTCTCGGCGCTACGCTTCAACATGGCGATGCTGCGGCGCGGCGCAAGGTCCATCTGCCGCAGATGATTGATGCCAGCATAGATGCAGACGCCACCGATCACGGCCGCAACCGCCGCGACGATCAGCGCCGCGGCAACGATGCCGACGAACTGTGCCAGAAATGCGACACCGGCGCCAAGCAGGCACAGCATGGCCACCGAAATCAGCATGGCACCGACGGCAATGGCGCCCAGGCTGCCGGCGGCGTCGCCGGCCTTGGCCTGGAATTCGCTGCCGGCCAGCCGGATCTGGGCGCCGACGAGCAGCACGATATCGTCGACCAGCCGGCTGAGCAGGTCGCCGATCGAACCTGGCCGCGGGCGGCGGCGCGGGGCGCGGGTGGTTTCGGTCGATTCCGTCACC
>JBBQKM010000448.1:0-1753 GCA_038326915.1 Sphingomonadales bacterium | reverse complement strand
TGGCAAGATCGGCGCCGTGCCGAACCGCCTCATGGACAAGTGGCGCCGGCGGCGGCACCTGATCGGGCTTCATCGTTACAGGACCATCGCCCCTTGCCCGACGCCCGCATCCCGCGCAGCATCCTCGTCTATGGCCTGCTTGGCCTGATTCCGTTCCTGGCGCCGCCGCTGCTCAGCCTGTGGGTGCCGGCGCATGGGGCGTTTCTGGCGCTGGTGGCGCTCGGCTATGCCGCGCTGATCCTGTCGTTCCTCGGCGGCGCGCGCTGGGGGGCAGAGGCGCAGCAGCCGCGGCCGCGCGTGCTGACCGTGTCGCTGGCGATGCTGCCGACGATCGCCGGGCTGTTGCTGCTGCTGGCGCCCGGCCTGTCGCGCCCGGCGCAGCTGACGGCGATGGCGGCGCTGCTGGTGCTGCATTTCGTCTGGGATTTGCGGTCAGCGGGGCTGCCGCCCTGGTATCCGCGGCTGCGCGCGCTGCTGACCTTTGGCGCCGTTACCGGGCTGATGGCGATGGCGGCAATGATGATGAAGGCGGCAGAGGTCGTCGACGGATCGATGGTATAAGCCGGGGATCGGCCGGCATTTCCACGCGGCGCGAAATCTGCGACCATCGGCAACGCCGGGCCGCCGCGGCCGGCGCAGCGAGGGAGAATGGCGATGCGCGTCATGGTGCTCGTCAAGGCCACCGAGGACAGCGAAAAGGGCTTTGTCCTGACGCCGGAGACGATGGAGCTGATGGCGGCGATGGGCCGCTACAACGATGAATTGCAGGCTGCCGGCATTTTCGTGATGGCCGACGGGTTGCAGCCGAGTTCGGCGGGCAAGCGCGTCGCCTTTGATGGCGCCGGCCGGACGGTGCGCGATGGCCCCTTTGCCAACCCCCACGACCTCGTCGCCGGCTTCTGGCTGTGGGATGTCAAGGACATGGACGAGGCAGTGGCGTGGGTGAAGCGCTGCCCCAACCCGATGCCGGGGCCGAGCGAGATCGAAATCCGGCCGCTGCACGCGTTCGACGATCCGCAATGAGGCTTGCCGACCGGCAGCCGACGCAAGCGCGCGGCAGCCGATCGGCCCGGCAGCTTCAAAAGAAGGTCTGCGCCTTTGCCCAGGCCTGTTCGCCGGTCTTGCGGCCCAGCTCCAGCCCTTCGGCGTTGCCCTCGTGGAAATGGATGCCGCCGAACAGCCGCGATTCGCCGGCCTCGATCGCCGCCTCCGAAAAGCTTGGCCATTCGAGCACCACCGGCAGTTCCGAAACATCGGGCTCGGCCGCCAGCGCCGTCGACTGGATGTAGGCGCCGCCGAAGCTGTCGGACCCGGTGAACCGCTTCAGCACCGTCGCGGCCGCCATACTGAAGGCGCTGTGTCCCGATGTATATTCGGGGAAAGGTGGCGTGGGGAATGTCGACCGCTGGAACGGTGTCCAGGTGGCGCCGTCGATCGGGCCGACGCCGCGTCCCGGGCCGCGCCAGCCCTCGATGACATGCGCCTGGAACAACCAGCGGATGGCGCTGATCGGCCGGGCATAATCATAGAACAGCTTGGCCTCCCACGTCGCGATCGCTGCGTCGGCGATGGCATTGGACAGCGCGAAGAACATCTTTGCATCCTGATCGATGCCGAACGGTTTTTTCAGTGGTGAGCCATCGGCCTGCGGCACGACAAAGCCGCGTTCCGAAACGAACAGCGCCAGCGCGCACCAATGGCCTGGGGGCAGCCAGGATTTCGGACCATCGGCCCAGAATTCGGCGATGACCTT
>JBBQKM010000447.1:0-1759 GCA_038326915.1 Sphingomonadales bacterium | reverse complement strand
CTGCCCTGGCGCTCCCGCCTGCGCCGCTGCAGCCTGCGCCGCTGCTGCCACGATGAGCGATCTCGCCCTCGACACTATCGACATCACGCTGCCGGCGCCGCCGCCGGTGCTGCCCTATGCCTTTGCCAAGCGTTTCGGTGTCGTCATCACCGGCAGCGACGATGCCGCGGTGCACATCGGCCTGCGCCAGGGCGATGATCCGCGCGTGCTCGCCGAGGTGCGGCGGCTGGTCGGGCGGCAGCTCGCCATCGACATTGTGGAGCCTGCCGGCTTCGATCGCCTGCTGTCGGGCAATTATGCGCTCGGCGGCTTCACCACCGCCGCCATCGATGGCAGCGATGAACTGGGCCTGCTAGTCGACAATATCCCGTCGGCCGACGATCTGCTCGACACCCAGGACGATGCGCCGATCATCCGACTGATCAACGGCCTGATCGCCGAAGCGGCGCGCCAGGGCGTCTCCGACATCCACATCGAGCCGTATGAAGGCGCACTGATCGTCCGCATGCGCGCCGACGGCCAGCTGACCGAGCGCCACCGCCTGCCTGCCAAGGTCGCCGGCATGGTGGTCAGCCGCATCAAGGTCATGGCCCGGCTCGACATTGCCGAACGCCGGCTGCCGCAAGACGGCCGCATCGGGCTTACTTTAGGCGGCAAGAGCCTCGATGTTCGCGTCTCCACCCTGCCGTCGCGCGCCGGCGAACGCGTCGTGCTGCGCCTGCTCGACAAGGACAATGCCGGTATCGACCTCGATGCGCTTGGCATGCCGCCGGCGATCGACAAGGCCTTCCGCGCCGCGTTGGCAGAACCCAACGGCATCGTGCTGGTCACCGGGCCGACCGGATCGGGCAAGACGACGACACTTTATGCGGGATTGCGCCTGCTCAACGATGGCAGCCGCAACATCCTGACCGTCGAGGATCCGGTCGAATATGCCGTCGACGGCGTCGGCCAGACGCAGGTCAACCCCAAGGTCGGGCTGTCGTTCGCCACCGGGCTGCGCGCCATCCTGCGCCAGGACCCCGATACGGTGATGGTCGGCGAAATCCGCGACAGCGAAACCGCCGAAATCGCCATCCAGGCGTCGCTGACCGGCCATCTCGTGCTGTCGTCGGTGCATACCAACGATAGCGCCGGCGCCATAACCCGACTGCGCGACATGGGCATCGAGCCGTTCCTGCTCGCCTCGACCCTGCGTGCCGTCATCGCCCAGCGGCTGGTGCGGCGGTTGTGCGGCGATTGCGCGACACCGCACCCGGCCGAAGCCGCCACCGCCGCGCTGATCGGCATCCCCGCCGGCACCATGATCTGGGCCGCGCACGGCTGCCCGACCTGTTCGGGCAGCGGCTACCGCGGCCGCGTCGGCGTGTTCGAGGCCATCCGCATCACCGATGAAATCCGCCGGCTGATACTCGATGGCGGCGACGAGGCCGCCATCGCCGCACAAGCCTTTGGCAACGCCCCTGCCCTCGCCGGCGCCGCGCGGGCGCTGGTCACCGCGGGCGTGACGACACCCGAAGAAGCCGTGCGTGTCATGCGTAGCGGTGCCAGCGATGCCTGAGTTCCGCTACAGCGCCATCGATGCCGCCGGACGCACCCGCCACGGCCGGTTCAGCGCCGACAGCAACGAGGCGGCGCGCGCCGAGCTTCTGCAGAAAAAGCTGTTCGCCACCCGGCTCGACACCGCCACGGCGCGCAATGCGCCGGCCGTTGCGGGGCGGCGGCGGCGGCTCAACGTCAAGCAACTGACGCTGTTCAC
>JBBQKM010000446.1:0-1762 GCA_038326915.1 Sphingomonadales bacterium | reverse complement strand
CGGGGCATTGTAGCTGGCGCGGACGCCGGCGCGCGCCGCTTCCCATTCCATGCGCTTGCGGCTGACATAGCCCGGCGCATAATTGACCATGGCGACGCCGCCATTGCTGCGCAGCAGGGCCAGCACATCATCGGGCACGTTGCGCGGATGATCGACGATGGTGCGGGCGGAAGAATGGGAGAAGATCACCGGTGCTTTCGCCACCGCCAGCACCGCCTTCATCGTGCCGGGGGAGACATGGCTGAGATCGACCAGCATGCCGATGCGGTTCATTTCATGGACCACCGCCTTGCCGAAGCTGGTCAACGGTTCCTTGCGCGGCGCTTCATTGGCGCTGTCCGCCCAGTCATTGTGGCGGACCTGGGTGAGCGTCATGTAGCGCACGCCGAGCGTGTGGAACATGCGCAGCGCCGGCAGGCTGTTGTCGATCTGGCTGCCGCCCTCCACGCCCATCAGGCTGGCGACCTTGCCGGTTTTCTGGATGCGGCGAATGTCGGCGGCGCTGCCGGCAAGCTCGAAATCCTTGGGGTAGCGCGCGATGATGCCGCGCACGATATCGATCTGTTCCAGCGTCGCCTTGACCGCCGCCGGGCCGGTGACGGTGGCCGGCACCCACACGCTCCAGAACTGGCCGCCGACCTGGCCGGCGTGAAGGCGCGGAATGTCGGTCTGCAGCGGTGATGCGAATTTGCGGCCGTCGGCCATCAGGTCGACACCCCACCATTTTTCCCCGAACTGGCCGCGGAGTTGCTCGGGCCAGTCGTTGTGGCCATCGATTATCGGTTGCGCCTTCAGCACGGCGCGGGCGCGAGCGAGATTGGCGTCGTCTGCTGCGCCGGCCGGGGCGGCAACGAGACACAGGGCGAGGAGGGCGAGGAGGGTGCGCATGGGTTGTTGTCGCACCCGATGGCCCTGTCTTGCAAGACAGGTGGCATCAACGGCAAGAGATAGGCTAACGCTTGCGGCAACCAAGGGGAGACAGACCATGCTCGATACCAGCGAACGCGGCGCCTACAACGCCGATCACGAGGCCTTTCGCGATACCGTTCGCAAGCTGTTCGACAAGGAACTTTACCCCAATCTCGATACGTTCGAAGAGGAAGGCATCGTCTCCAAGGCGTTCTGGCGGGCGTGTGGCGAGAACGGCCTGCTCTGCCCGACAGTGCCGGAGCAATATGGCGGCCTCGGACTCGATTTCGGCTATAATGCCGTCGTCAATGAAGAGCTGGCCTATGCCGGGTCTTCGGCCGGCATCACCCTGCAGTCCGACATCGTCGCCGACTATATCGTTGCCTATGGCAGCGAGGAGCAGAAGCAGAAGTATCTGCCCAAGATGATCACCGGCGAGTTGATCACTGCAATCGCGATGACCGAACCCGGTGCCGGGTCCGACCTGCAGGGCGTGCGGACGACGGCGAAACGCGACGGCAACCATTATGTCATCTCGGGGTCGAAGACCTATATCACCAACGGCCAGAACGCCGACCTGATCATCGTCGTCGCCAAGACCGATCCCGACAAGGGTGCCAAGGGCACGTCCCTCATCCTCGTTGAAGGCGGCACCGAAGGCTTTGCCCGCGGCCGCAACCTCGACAAGATCGGCCAGAATTCGGCCGATACATCGGAACTGTTCTTCAACGATGTGCGGGTTCCGATGACCAATTGCCTGGGGGAGGAAAACAAGGGCTTCATCTACCTGATGAGCCAGTTGCCGCAGGAACGATTGGGCATCGCCATTTCGGCGCAGGCCGGCGCGCAGCGG
>JBBQKM010000445.1:0-1773 GCA_038326915.1 Sphingomonadales bacterium | reverse complement strand
GACCATCTCGTGCTGGAAGAAGTGGTTGGCACCCGGGATGGTCGCATAATCGATGGTGATGTGGCGCTGGGTCTTGAGCTTGTCGACGAGCTTCTGGACGCTGGCGCCGCTCACCACCTCGTCATTTTCACCATCGACGATGATGCCGCTCGAAGGGCATGGCGCGAGGAAGGTGAAATCATACATGTTCGCCGGCGGCGCGATGCTGATGAAGCCCTTGATCTCGGGCCGGCGCATCAGCAACTGCATGCCGATCCAGGCGCCGAACGAGAACCCGCCGACCCAGGTGGTGTGCGCCTCGGCATTGAACTGCTGCATCCAGTCGAGCGCCGACGCCGCGTCGGACAGCTCGCCGATGCCATTGTCGAACACGCCCTGGCTGCGCCCGACACCGCGGAAATTGAACCGCAGCGTCGCAAAGCCGCGCTTCACAAAGCTGTTGTACATCGCAATGACGATGGGATGGTTCATCGTCCCCTGCGCCGGATGCGGCTGCAACAGGATCGCCACCGGTGCGCGCGGCCGGGCGGCGGGCTGGTAACGGCCTTCGAGACGACCTTCGGGGCCGGTAAAGATAACTTCGGGCATGGGGGAGTTCCGGATCTGAAAGCTGGTGGCACAAGACGGGCCTTGTCCCCTATATGAGGGCGATGGCCGAATTCGCAATGAAAAGCCGCATCTACCTCGATCACGCCGCAACGACCCCCATGGTGCCGGCGGCGATCGCGGCGATGGTCGAGGCCGCCGGCGTCGTCGGCAACCCGGCGTCGGTGCACGCTGGCGGCCGCGCGGCGAACGCCATCGTCGAACGCGCGCGCGACGTGGTGGCGGCATTCGCTGGCTGCGCGCCCGATCGTGTTGTGTTTACCAGCGGCGGCACCGAGGCGCTGGCGCTGGCGATCAACGGCTCGGGGATGGCGCGCTGCATTGCATCAGCCACCGAACACAGCGCCGTGCTGGCGGCGCGCGACGCGATCATCGCGCCGGTCGATCGCAACGGCATCATCGACCTCGCCGCCCTCGCCGCGCTGCTCATTGGCCCGCCAGCGCTGGTCGCTGTCCAGCATGCCAACAACGAAACCGGCGTCATCCAGCCGATCGCCGAGGTCGCGGCGCTGGTCGCGGCGCATAACGGCCTGCTGCTGGTCGATGCGGTGCAATCGGCGGGCAAGCTGCCGCTCCCCGATGCCGATTTCATCGCGATTTCGGCGCACAAGCTCGGCGGCCCGCCGGGTGTCGGCGCGCTGATCATGCGCGACCCCGGCCTACTCCTCGCCGTCCAGCGCGGCGGCGGCCAGGAACGCGGGCTGCGCGGCGGCACGCCCAATTTGCCCGGCATCGCCGGCTTTGCCGCCGCGCTCGCCGAATCGCGCGATTGGGCCGCCGTCGCCGGCCTGCGCAACCGCCTCGAATCGCGCCTCAGCGCCATCGTCCACGGCGCCGCAGCCCCACGTCTGCCCAATATCACCAGCCTCGGCCTGCCCGGCGTCCGCGCCGGCACCCAGGTGATGGCGCTCGATCTTGCCGGTTTCATGGTCAGCGCCGGCGCTGCCTGTTCGTCGGGCAAGGTCGCCGCCAGCCATGTCCTTGCCGCGATGGGTGTTGGCGCAGCCGCGGGGGAGGCGATCCGCGTCAGCCTTGGGCCGCAGACGACCGCGGCGGAGGTCGATGCCTTTGCCGAAGCCTGGGAAACCATGGCCCGCCGGCTTGCAAAGGTAGCGGCGTGACTCCCTCCCCCCTGCGGGGAGGGCGACTCGCGCACTGGCGCGAGCG
>JBBQKM010000444.1:0-1780 GCA_038326915.1 Sphingomonadales bacterium | reverse complement strand
TCGGCGGCGATCCGGTCAACGGCACCAACTTCATCGACATGCTCGAGCTGTTCCTGGCCGACGACGCCACCCAGTCGATCATCATGATCGGCGAAATTGGCGGCTCGGCCGAAGAAGAGGCCGCGCAGTTCATCCAGGACGAGGCGCGGCGTGGCCGCAAGAAACCGATGGTCGGCTTCATCGCCGGCACCACGGCGCCGCCGGGCCGCCGCATGGGCCATGCCGGCGCCATCGTGTCGGGCGGCAAGGGTGACGCCGCGTCGAAGATGGCGGCAATGGAAGCGGCGGGCATCGTTGTGTCGCCGTCGCCGTCGCTGCTCGGCATCACGCTGGCGGAGCTGTTGAAGCGCTGATGGCGACGGGCACGATCGAGCTGACCGGCCAGGCGGATTTTCCCGCCTGCGCCTGCTGCGGCGTGCCGGCGCGCCGGGTCTGGGGCAATCTGATCGACGACCAGGGCACCACCGCCTATGTCGTGCAATGGGCGCCCGGCACGCGCGGCAGCCATGCGGTCGCGATCGGGCTGGTGTTCGGGCCGTGGGGGGAGGGCACCAATCGCGATGATCGCGCCCATGTCGCGGTCGAATGCCGCACGGTCGCCGGGGCTGTCGAGATCATGGTCATCGATGCCGCGCGCTCACCGATCGATGCCTCGCCGCTCGCCGCCAAGACGCTGGGGCGGCATGAGGTCATCAACCGGCCGCTGCACTACCGGGTGTTTCACTATGTCGAACAGATCCGTGTGCAGGATGCGCGCGCCGGCGGGCTGACCTCTGGCTGAAGGGAGCCTGCGATGACGGTGAAGTCGCTCGATCACGTCAATATCCAGACGCATGCGGTTGCCGAAACGGCGCGGTTCTTTACCGATGTGCTCGAATTGCGTGCCGGGCCGGTGTTTCCCGGTGCCGACATGGCGCAAGTGACGTGGATGTACGACGCCGGCGACCGCCCGCTGGTGCATATCACCCTGCCGGGCATGACCTTTGCCGATGATGGCGACCGGCCGCTGCGGCGCGATACCGGCGCGATCAACCATGTCGCCTTTGAATGCAGCGGCCATGCCGCGATGATCGAGCGCCTTGCACGGCTTGGAATTGCGGCGCGGCATCGCGATATTGCGCAAATCGGCCTGAAACAGGTGTTCGTCACCGATCCGAACGGGGTTTTGCTCGAACTGAATTTTCGCGACGGCTGACAACGATGGTCCATGTGGCCGTAAAACATGCCTGCCATGCGTTTTACGGCGGTGACACGCTGGGCAGGCGGGGCTATCAGCGCGCTACGATGCAAGGATCTGCGTGATGGATTATGAAGCGTTGCTGCCAACGGCCGAAGACAGTGCCGGGCCGTCCTGGGCGCGCAGCGACTGGCCGCCGGTTGCCAGCGACGATCTGACCCGGGCGCTCGATGCCGCCGACATGCTGGTGCAGGCGCCGGCAAAGGTCGCGGCCAAGGCGATGCAGGTTGCCGCCGCCGCCGGCGCCGACAGCGAAGCGATCGCCCGCGCCGCGCAGGATTCGATCTCGGCGCTGATGCTGATCCGCACCTATCGCGTACGCGGCCACCTTGCTGCCAATCTCGATCCGCTCGGCCTGATGAAGCGGGAACTGCCGGCCGATCTGACGCCCGAATATCATGGCTTTCTCGAGGCCGATCTCGACCGCCCGGTGCATATCGGTGGCGCGCTCGGCCTGCAGACGGCGACGATCCGCGAGCTCGTCGATATCCTGCGCCGCAACTATTGCGGCAATGTCGGCCTTGAATACATGCACATCAACGA
>JBBQKM010000443.1:0-1781 GCA_038326915.1 Sphingomonadales bacterium | reverse complement strand
AGCCGGGCGTTGCGTGACCCGGTGACGCTGGCGGCGATGCGTGACGCCGCGGATGCCGCCGCCATGCGCACTGTCATCGGCGGGGCGCTGGTCGGCCAGCCCGCCTAGGGTGAGCCCAAGGCTCGCCAGCGGCTTCAAGGTCTCGGCGCTGCTACGCCGGGTCGATGCCGCCGGTGGCTTTGGCGCGGTGCTGGCAAAGGGTGATGCCACAGCTGGCAGCATCGCCATCGTCACCCGTGAAAATGGCGAAACTCGGCTGCTGGCGCCGCTGCTCACGGCCTCCGGCGCCTATGAATTTCAAGCCATTGCCAGCGGCGACGCGATTCCCGACTGGATCGAGCGGGCACGCCGGAACGACCCCGACCTGTGGGTCGTGGAACTGGACATCCCGGACGCCGCACGGTTCGTCGCCGAAACCTTGTCGGCGAGTTGACCGCGCACAGTAATCTACGGTTCAGCTTGGTCATTGGTTGCACGGCCCTTGGGCGGGCCGTGCGAAGTTGACCGAAGCGGACCGGACCGGGCTTCAGCCCAGCCAGGGATGACGAGGCTCCCAGCGTGATTTGGGGAGCGTCATCCGGAAGCGGACCCGGAAAAGGCCGTGCTCGATTGCAGTTTGAATGAATTTTGGTTTTTCCTCGATCAGCGCCGCGACACAGCGCCTGATCATCCTGGCCACCGGTGCCGTTCTGCTGGTCGCCGCTGGCGTGCCACAGACCACCGACGGCCCGACAATCTCCGATGCCATGCTTGCCCCCCTGTCGCCCGCTGAAGCCGCCGCCTCTGCCGCCGCGCTCGCCGCGACCACCCCCGCCGATATTGCCGCCGCCGCCCGCGCCAACGCCGCGCTGCAGGTTGCCGATTTTGCCGAAGACGCCACCGTTACCGCACCGGCCGACCGCCCGACCCGGCTGACCACGCTGGTTGCCACGATGGACGGTGCCGATGATGCCGTGGCGCGCGATCGCGAACTGCGCTGCCTTGCCACCGCCGTCTATTTCGAATCGCGCGGCGAACCGCTGGAGGGCCAGCTCGCCGTCGCCCAGGCCATCATGAACCGCGTCGAATCGGGGCGTTACGCCAGCAGCATCTGCGGCGTCGTCAACCAGCCGCGCCAGTTCAGTTTCGATCGCACCCGTACCCCCGCCGCCGGCAACGACTGGCGCGTCGCCCAGGCCATTGCGCAGATCGCCGCCAACGACATGTGGGTCGAAGTCGCGCCCAAGGCGCTGTCGTTCCACGCGACATACGTGGCCCCGAATTGGGCCGGCAAGACTCGCGTCGCCACGATCGGCCGCCACGTCTTCTATCGCTGAGCCCCCGTAGCCGGGCTTTGCGTTCCCACTCTGTTCCTACTAGCATCGGCGGCATGGGTGACCTTGCCGCCGATCGTGTGTTGACCGCAGCCGATGTCTGCCGCGGCGTGTCGCGGCTGCTGCTGCGCGCCGGGGTGGCACCGCTTGCCGAAGTGGCGCTGGGCGGCGGCCGCCGTGCCGACATCATGGGAATCGATGCCCAGGGCCGGCTGACCATCATCGAGATCAAGGTGTCGCTGGGCGATCTGCGCGGCGATCGCAAATGGCCGGACTATCTCGACTATTGCGACCGGTTCTTCTGGGCGGTGCCGGCGGGTTTTCCACTCGCCCTGTTCGAAACCGCCGATTTCGCGCCCGATCGCTGCGGGCTGATCGTCGCCGATCGTTTCGATGCCGAGGAATTGCGCCCGGCGCCATGGGTGACGCTCAACGCCGCCCGCCGCAAGGTCGAAACCCTGCGCTTCG
>JBBQKM010000442.1:0-1789 GCA_038326915.1 Sphingomonadales bacterium | reverse complement strand
ACGACCGGCATGCCGCCCAGGGTTGGCGCCTGCAAGGGCGAATATCGTTTCGGCGACGATGCCGCGATGCCCGGCTGCGCACCGATCACGGGGTGGGTGTGATGGATCGGGTGATTTCGCTGCTGGCGGCGCTGGTCGGGTTGATTGCGCTGGGTGGGGCGCTGCTGGTGCAGATCAACGGCGAAACGCAGCGACAGCAGTTGGCCGCCGACATGGCGCAGCTCAAGCTGCAGATCGGCCTGATGAGCCCGCAATCGGCCTCGGAGATTACCGCGGCGACGCAGTTGCAGCCGCCTGCGGCGCAGGTGGCGGCGAAGGAAGACGACGGCACGACGGAAGCGCTCGCGGCCCTCCAGAGCCGCATCGCGGTGCTCGAGCGGACGACGCAAAACCAGGCTGTCGACCTCGAGGCCGCCAAGTCAGCGCTGGCGGCGGCGCCGGTGGCGCCGGCTGTGGCGGGCGAAACGCAGGTGGCGGCGCTCGAGGCGCCGGCTGCGGCCGATACGCCGGCGGCGGTGACGGCGGACGGACCGACGACCGATTGCATTCCGCTCGGGACACGCTTCATGGCGGCGGCGGGCGACAGCTTTCCGATCTGCAAGACCAAGGCGGTGGTCAAGGTCTCCGACGTCAGCGATGGCACCGTGACGGTAAACGGGCCGGGCATGGTGGTGGCCGGCGCGGTCGGCAACCTCAACGAAAAGGGCTGCGAGGTGATGGTGTTTTCGGCCGACATCAGCGGCTATGCCGAGATGCGCGTCAGCTGCAAGTAGAGCGGTTTTCGTGATCCTGGCTGCAGCTGGCAGAACGATGTTTCTGCCAATTGCGTCCGCGGCGTTTTTTGGGCGTTAACGACGCCACTTAACGGTCGACAAAAGCTGTCTGGATTATCGTTCCTCCCAACAATGGCGGCACCTGCTCATCGCAACGTCGTCGTGCGGAACCGGGAGACGACGATGCCTGTATGGATGCTTCGGCTGGCGATTGCGTTGTTTGCTGCACTGATCAGCCTGCCGGCGCTGGCGGACAACTGGACCGCGATCCAGCTGCGCGGGACGGTGGTCCAGTTCGTCGATGGCGACTGGCAACGGCTGTCGCGGGGCGACGTGGTGCCCGACGACCGGCTGGTGCAGACGTCGGGCAACGGCCACGTGGTGTTTTCGCGCGGCGCCGAACTGATCGATCTGGGGCCGAGCACACAGGTGCAGATCTTCGACAAGCCGGGCGGCAAGCCCTACACCACGGTGAAGCAGTATTACGGCGTGGTCAAAGTCGAGGCCGAGGCGCAGAACGTCCAGCACTTTTCGGTCGAGAACAATTATCTGGCGGCCGCCGTCAAGGGCACGAAATTCACCGTGACCGCCGACAAGGATCAGTCGACCGTCGCCGTGCAGCGCGGGCATGTGGCGGTGACCAGCCAGGCGACGCGCGCCTATACGACGATCGCGGCACGGCAGATCGCGGCCATCGGCGCCAAGCTGGATCTCTCGGTGTCCGGCATGGGCAAGCTTCCGCCGGTGATGTCGGCGACGGGTGAGCTGTTGTCGGCCGGAGGCCTCGCGGCGGTGGAGATGACGCTCGACCAGCTCGAAGGGCTGGCAGACGATGCCGCGGCACAGGCCAAGGCGCTCAACACGCCCCAGGCCAACGGCGCGGCAAAGGCCACCGCGAATGCGGTGAACGCGGCGAGCCATGCCGTCAATGCGACCACGCATGCTGCCGGACGCGCGGTCGGGCATCTGCTCGGTCATCTCGGACTCTAGCGTGCCAAGAAAACTGTCGCTCTAGT
>JBBQKM010000441.1:0-1804 GCA_038326915.1 Sphingomonadales bacterium | reverse complement strand
TGATCCCGACCTCAACCCGATCGGCCCCGGCATCCTTGCCGCGCTGACCTTCTGGCCGGCGGCGCTGATGATCCTGGCCGGGCTCAGGCGCTCGCGGCGCTGAACCCGGCCGACTCGATCACGACAGCACGCTGCGCGGGCCGCGGCGGCGCAGGTTGATGCCGACAAGCGCGAGGCCGGCGAGCAGCGTCGCCCAGCTCGCCGGATCGGGCACCGCGCTGACGAACGGCCCGGCACCGAAATCACCGGCATTCGCCCCCGGCAGGCCGGTGCCGTCCCCCGGCGCGCCGGGCCCAAGGCTGCCGCCCGCCGCACCACCGGTGCCGGGTGTCGCAGCGCCAGCGGCCGCACCCGGCAGCGTCACGACCTGGTCGAACCCCGGCGGCGAGACGGCGTTGGCTGCCGCTTCCCAAGGGTCACCGGCGGGCGGGCCGGCGGGCGCCGGCGTCACCGCGGCGAGATCGTCGAGCGGCTGCACCGTGTCCGGGGCGGGGCCAGGCAGGGTCGGCGCATCGGGCAGCGGATTGCCGAATGGCGACGCCCCCGGCATGATCGCGACCTTGCCCGGCTGCAGGCTGGCGACCTGCGACAGCGGCACCAGCATGTTGGCGGCATATCCGCCCGGCGCTGCCGCAGCACCGGGCGCCGGCTGCGCATAAAGCGCCGGCCGCGACGGCGTTTGCGCCGATCGCGCCGGGCCAAAGGCCTGGAACACGGCAAGGCTGGCGCCGACAACGGCGAGGGCAATGGCAGGCTTGTTCACGGGGGTTCTCCTGGGCTGTTCACCCAGGGTCACGGCGGCGCGGCGTTAAGGTTAATAGCGGCGGCGAATTATTTTTAACCCCGCGCAGCGAACCACGCATCGACCTCCGCCACCGCGACGACATCGGCATATTTCAGCTGCAGGTCGGTCAGATTGGCCCAGTGATAGCTGGCCAGCTTGTCGGCGGTGGTTTCGATGGGGACGATGGTGCGATAGCCGCGTGACAGCGCATCGACCGCGGTGGCGCGCACGCACCCCGAGGTGCTGCCGCCGGTGACGATCACGGTATCGACGCGCGCCCAGACGAGTAGCGACTGCAGCGGGGTTTCATGGAACGCCGATGGCATGCGCTTGGTAAATTGCGTGTCGCCGGGGTGGATGTCGCAGCGATCGTCGTAAGCATGGCGGTCGCTGCCATATTTGATGTTCTGCAGGCTGTCGGGCGTATCGGTGCGGGTGCCCCAGACGCCGGCGTCGCTGGCATCATCGGCATAGCCGACCCGGCTCCACACCACCGGCATGCCGGCGGCGCGCGCCAGCGCCGAAATGCGGTTGGCGTGCTCGATCTGGCGCGGATCGGTCTCGTACGCCGTCTTGTAGCGATCGATGCGGGTATAGGCGTTCTGGAAATCGACGTTGACGATCGCCAGCCGGTCGCCAAAGCCGAACCGCGCCCGCGCCGGATTGGCCATGACATCGTCGAAAATCTGCCGGGCGGTGCGGCCGTCGTCGGCCATGCGGGTGCCGATGATGTCGGGCATGGGGTTCTCCTGTCGGGGTCAGGCATAAATGCCCGGGCGAGCGCTGTCATCTCACCCGCCCCGAGAGTGGGGAGGCAAGTCAGCGCCCCCAAAAGCAGCACCCTCCCTCCCCCTTGCGGGGAGGGCGACTTGACGCCAGTCGTGCGGGGTGGGGGTTCGGGCCCCTTGGCGGCATCGGACGCAACCCCCACCCCGCTCGCGCAAGGGCGCGAGTCGCCCTCCCCGCCCGGGGGGGGGAGGGTGGTGCGTTTTGGGGCGCGGGCGTGCCTCCCCCCGCGCG
>JBBQKM010000440.1:0-1811 GCA_038326915.1 Sphingomonadales bacterium | reverse complement strand
GCAGGTTTTCGCAGCCGACCGGGCCATCGATGATGACCTGCAGGCCCTTGATGGCGGTGAAGGCGTAAACCGCGCCCCAATAGCCGCCGGCCCGATCATGATCGAGGATCAGCGTCATGAGCCGATCGCCTCTTCCGCCTTGGCGGCGGCGAACATCTTGGCGGCGTATTTCTTCTTGAAATCCGGGCGATCGGTCGGGGTGTCTTCCCAGATGCCGGCGGAAAATCCTTCGCCGACGCCTTCGAAAAATTCGCGCATCGTGTCGAAGCGCGCCTTGTTGGCGAGGGCGCCGTTGATGACTTGCGCCAGGCTGCCGGCGCCGGCCGGGCCCATCAAGGGCCGCGCCGAAATCAGGTTGGTGAAATACAGGCCCGGAATGGCGTGCGATTTGGCGTGCTGGACCACAGGCGTCGTGCCGATGGCGAGGTCCGGGCGGAATTCATTCACCGCGGCAATGTCCTGTTCCAGGCTGGCGCGGTACTGGATGTGCGTGCCCCTGGCTTCCAGCCATTCCCGGTCGGGGTCGGACCAGGGTGTGCGCGGGCAGGCGGTGCCGACATACGGGACATCGGCACCCGATTCGACGAGCAGGCGCGCCACCAGCAGTTCGGACCCTTCATAGCCCGAAACCGTGATGCGGCCCTTGATCGGCTTGGCGGCGAGCGCGGCGGTGATGGCGGGCAGGAACTTGTTCTGGGCCGCCGCCACCTTGTCGGCGCTGATCCCGCAGGCATCGCCGATCGCGGCGAGCCAGGCGGCAGTGCCATCGCGGCCAACCGGCGCCGAACCGACGACCTTGCGGCCAGCCGCTTCGAATTCGCGGACCGACGCCGTGTAGAACGGGTGAATCGCTGCAACCGCAGCGCAATCGAGCGCGGCATAGAGCTCCCGCCATTCGCGCGTCGGCACCACCGGCCCGGCGGCAAGGCCCATTGGCTCGAGCATCATCGAGATGCCGACCGGATCGGCGGGGAACATTTCGCCCAAAAGCGTGATCGTCGGCAGGTCCTGGCGCACCGATGGCGCCGCGACCGGCCCGGCCATGACTTCCTTGCGGGCAAAGGCCAGCATCGCGCCGGCGAGCACGTCCTTGGCTTCGGCATGGGTAGGCACTCCGAAACCCGGAACATCGATACCGATGACGCGAACGCCGTTGATGACATCGGGGATCAGCTGGAGCGGCACGCCCGACGCGGTCGGCACGCACAGGTTGGTGACGACGATGGTATCGTAAAGGTCTGGGTCGGCCATCTTGTAGACAGCTTCACGGATATCTTCGAACAGCTTGCCGGTGACCAAAGTTTCCGAACTGAACGGCACATAGCCGACGGTGCGGCGCGCGCCATAAAAGTGCGACGTGAAGGTCAAGCCGTAAACACAGCAGGCGGAACCCGACAGGATGGTCGCGGTGCGGCGCATGCGCAGGCCGACGCGCAGCGACCCGAACGCCGGGCACATCGATTGCGGTTGGTCGTGCGGGCCCTTTGGATAGTCCGCAGCATAGCGATCGAGAATGGCCGATTTGCCGGCCTTTGCCGCCGCATCGCGCATTGTGTCAGCGCCGGCATGGCAGCCTGCGCCGTCGGCGATCGCCGGTTCAAGGCCCACGCCGTCAGACATTGTCGTAAATGACTTCCAGTGTCGGGCGAATTTCGAAGACGCCGCCGCGCATATCGGCCTGGCTGGCAGGCTGCAGCGTGAAGTTGCCGCCGGTATCTTCGGGCTTGAACAGGCCGAGCAGTCCATCCTGATCGAGCGGCGTCGGCCGCACCGGTGGTGCCGTCGCGACGTTTTCCGCCAGTTGGGCGAAC
>JBBQKM010000439.1:0-1826 GCA_038326915.1 Sphingomonadales bacterium | reverse complement strand
AAACAGCGCGGTCGGCGAGGAAGAAAACCGTCGCCTGCGCGACTTCGCCTTCGGTCGGCATCTTGCCGAGATGCAGCTGCGACAGCACGCCGGAGCGGACTTTTGCCGCCTCGCGGGCGATCTGCGCACCGGGCAGCCATGGCTGGTCATCGGGCGGCACGCGCAGCAGCAGGCCATCGTCGGGCTTCGTTGCCCAGTCGCTCTGCAGGAAATAGCCGCCGAGCCGCAGCCGCTTGACCAGCTTCGTTGCCAGCATCGGCGTCAGCAGATAGCGGTCCCAGCAGCAGGTTTCATCGCCTTCACGGGCGCAGGCCAGCGCCAGTTCGCGCAATTCCTGCGGCACGGTCTTGTCGTGGCTCAACTGCACGGTGTCGTTGCGCGCCAGCCGTCCCAATATCGTCTCGACCTTCTCGCCGCGGCGGATCGCCTTTACGGTGGCGGCGTGGACGGCATTCAACCGCTTGTTTTCAAGGATCAGCCGGCCGCGGCGTTCGAACAGCCCCGGCTTGCCGCCAAGCCCCGCCAGCCGGTCACCATCGACCGGCCCTGGCGCGATGGCGTTGATCTGGATCTCCGGCCCCAGGTGCCGCGCCATGCTTTCGACCATGGCGCGCTGCCCGGCTTTGGACACGGCATAGTCGGTGCGGTTCGGATAGCTGACGGCAAGGAATTTTTCGCCGCCGAAATAGCTCGAGACGTTGAGGATATAGCCTGAACCCTGCGCCTTCATCATCGGCACCACCATGTGCATCAGCGCATAGTTGGAGATGAGATTGGCGTTCTGGGTGTTGCGCCAGGCCTTGATGTCCATGTCGACGGCCATTTCCTCGGCCCCCGACACGCCGGCGTTGTTGATCAGGTAATCGATGCGGCCGAACGCCTTGATGGTCTCGTCGACCGCGCGGCGCAGCGACGCCATGTCGGCGACATCGATGTCGGCAAGCGTGCGCACCCGGCGCTCGACACCCGAAAAGCCGATGTCTTCCAGTTCGCCGACGATACGCTCGCGCGCCGCCGCAAGCTCGCTTTCGCGGCGCGCGACGATCATCACCTTGGCACCGGCCAGCGCCAGCAATCGCGCAACCTGGCCGCCGATGCCCGCCGAGCCACCGGTGATCAGCGCCACCTTGCCGAGATGCAGCCCGGTGATGTTCTCGCTGGTGCCCGCCATGGCGCGGCGCGCACCGGTGGCATCGCCGATGCTTTCGGGCAGATAAAGGTTGATCGGCTTGATCTTGCGCTCCTTGAGCAGGATCCGCGCCGCCTGGCCGGCAGCGAACGACAGGCTTTCGGGCTCGGCATTGGTGTAGCGGATGATCTGGCTGCCCCATTCGGCGCGATCACGGCGACCGGCGGCGGCATCGACGGCGCTTTCGTCGCGCCAGATGCGGATCAGTTCCTCCAGCGCGGCGCGCAGCACATTGGCGTAATAGTTGCCGGCGCCATCATCGCCGTTCGACAGGAAGACGAAACGCGGGTCCTGGAGCAGCCCGGTCTGGCGCTTCCAGTAGCGGCTGAGCGTGCGCGCGACGGCGATATTGGCCTCGAGCTCGTCATCGACGAAGCGTTCGACCTGGGCATCGCTGGCATCACCGAGCTTGCCGGTGAAATAGCCGGCCGGGCGGGTCGGCAGCATCAAAGCGCCGGTTATCGGCGCCTGGCCTGCGGTGAAATCGGCGAGGACCGCGTCCATCTGGACATGGTCGTGGCGATCGAAATGCGCGACGTGAATACGCGGGACGCCGGCAGCCTTGGCCTCGGCATCCTCCGCCGCGGCGCGCGAGTGGAAGCCCAGCAGAACCTCGGCGCCGCATTCGGCCTGGACC
>JBBQKM010000438.1:0-1850 GCA_038326915.1 Sphingomonadales bacterium | reverse complement strand
CTCGCCGTCGAGGGTGATGTCGCCCTCGACCCGTGCCGAAGGAATCGTGTCGTTCATCCGGTTGAAGCAGCGCAGAAAGGTCGATTTGCCACACCCCGACGGGCCGATCAACGCGGTCACGTCGCTGCGGCTGATGTCGATGGACACATTCTTCAACGCCTGTTTGGCGCCATAGAAGACGTTGACATCGCGGGCCGTCATCTTGGGCCCGGCGGTGGTTTCAGCCAAGGTCATAGCGCCTTCTCATAGCGATTGCGCAGCCAGATGGCGGCGCCATTCATCAACAGCAGCACGACCAGCAACACGATGATCGCCGCCGAGGTTTTTTCGACAAAACCGCGCTGCACATCGTCGGACCACAGGAACACATGCACCGGCAGCACCGTCGCCGGCGATGCCAGCCCGTGCGGCGTATCGGTGACAAAGGCGCGCATCCCGATCAGCAGCAACGGCGCGGTTTCGCCAAGCGCCCGCGCCATGCCGATGATGGTTCCGGTCATGATGCCGGGCAGCGCCATCGGCAGCACATGCTGGAACACCACCTGGATCGGCGAGGCCCCCACCCCCAGCGCCGCATCGCGGATCGAAGGCGGCACCGCCTGGATGGCGACACGCGCCGAAATGACGATGACGGGCAGCGTCATCAACGCCAGCGTCAACCCGCCGACCAGCGGTGCCGAGCGCGGCATGTTGAAAAAATTCAGGAACACCGCCAGCCCGAGCAAGCCGAAGATGATCGACGGCACCGCCGCGAGATTGTTGATCGAAACCTCGATCAAATCGGTCCAGCGGCTGCGCCCGGCAAATTCCTCAAGCCAGATTGCCGCCATCACGCCGACGGGAAAGGCGATGGCAATGGTGACGAACAGCGTCAACAGCGACCCCAGCGCCGCCCCCCAGATGCCGGCGAGTTCCGGGTTGGTCGAATCGGCATCGCTGACGAACGGCAGGTTGAAGCCGGTGCGCAGCACGCCCTTGCCGGCCAGCAGCCGATAGTCGGCGACATCGGCATCACTGACCCCGCGTGACAGCGCCGGCGCCGAAACGTCGAACTTGCCCTTGGCCAGCAGGTCGATGCTGCTTTTCACCGGGACCCACACCTGCCGCGTCGTGCCGAGCACTGCCGGGTCGGCCTCGACCAGACTGCGCAGCGCCGGCCAGGCGCCTTCGCTGACGACATCGCCGCGCGTGGAGAGCGCCGCCGACGACCGCTGCATCAGAGCCGTGAAATCGCCGCGGCGGATTGCACTTGCCGCCTGCGGCCCGCGCACCGCCGCCGGGTCGATGCCGATCGCCACCGGATCAAAGGCCACCGCGACCCTGACCTCGGTATTCTGGAACCCCGATGCGCCATCGCGGACGATGGTGAACAACAGGAACGCCAGGAACAGCCCGGCAAGGCTGAGCGCGGCGAGCCCCGTCAGGCGGAACAGCCGTTCGCGGCGATAGCGTGCCCGCACGCGGACCATCATCGCGGCGCTGCCCCAATCGGTCGGCGCGCGCACGATGGGCTTTGTAATGTCCGGCATCACCGTCATTCATAGGCCTCGCGGTAACGGCGGACCACCGACAGCGCGAAGATGTTGAGCAGCAATGTGATGCCGAACAGCACCAGCCCGAGCGCGAACGCCGACAGCGTCTTGGGGCTGTCGAACTCCTGGTCGCCGGTCAGCAGCGCGACGATCTGCGCGGTGACTGTCGTCACGCTTTCGAACGGATTGGCGGTCAGGTTCGCCGCCAGCCCCGCCGCCATCACGACGATCATGGTTTCGCCGATGGCGCGGCTGACGGCGAGCAGCATGGCCGAAACGATGCCGGGCACCGCTGCCGGGAGCACGACCCTGCGGAGC
>JBBQKM010000437.1:0-1857 GCA_038326915.1 Sphingomonadales bacterium | reverse complement strand
AGCTTGGCGGCCAGCGGCGCCAGGATCGCCACCACGATCAGCACGATCAGCAGGATGATGGCGCCGCCGCCCTTGCGGTCGCGCCCACCGCCGCCGGTGAAACGCAGGCTGCGCAGAATGAGTTGCGATACCAGTGCGATCAGTCCCACCGTGACGCCGACCACCGCCATGTAGCGCGTGTCGGCATTGGCGACATGGCTCATCTCGTGGCCGACCACGCCCTGCAGTTCCTCGCGGTTGAGCTTCTGCAGCAGGCCGCGGGTGACGGCGATGACGGCATGTTTGGGCGACATGCCGGTGGCGAACGCGTTTTCCGCATCGGTCTCCATGACGAAGACGCGCGGCTTGGGCAGGCCGGCGGCGATCGCCATTTCCTCTACCACGTTGTGCAGCACCGGCTCCTGCTCGGGCGTCACCTCATGGGCATCGGCGACATGCAGGATCATCTTGTCGCCGAAAGCCAGCGACACACCGCTCCACACCACGCTCATCGCGGTCAGCAACAGCGCAGCCAAGACACCGAAACCGGACAGGAAAAAAATCGAACCGCCGGGGTGGCGTCCGTTGTCGGCGAAGCCCTCGATCGTCCAGCCGATCAGATAGCCGAACACCCCCGCCACCACAGTCAACAGCACCAGCAGCACCATGGTGGCGCGGCGATTGGCGCGCTGCGCGGCCGCGAAGTCGGTGTGAACGATACCAATATTGGCCGCAGCCCCGGCCGCGCCCATGGCGGCGCCCGCTGCCCCCGCCGGCGCATCGGACGGCGACGCGGCATCGGCCATGGCGGCGCTCGACGGCACCAGCACGCGCGGCGGCGGATTGGAGCCGCCGTTATTGTCCCACGGGCCGCTCATCGCCTTTTCGCCGCACCGTCAGTGCAGCTTGAGATCCACCTTGGGCACCGCGGTCTCCGATTCCGGCACCTCGAAGAACTGCTTCTGGGCAAACCCGAACTGGTTGGCAATCATGTTGGAGGGGAAGGTCTGCACCGCATTGTTCAGCGACATGACGCTGTCGTTGTAGAACTGGCGGGCGAAGGAAATCTTGTTCTCGGTCGCGGTCAGTTCTTCCTGCAGCTGCTTGACGTTGTCGTTGGCCTTGAGCTGCGGGTAATTCTCGACCAGCGCGAACAGCTTGTTGAGCGCACCGGTCAACATGCCCTCGGCCGCGCCCTGCTGCGCGGGTCCAATTGCGGTGGTAGCCGCGTTGCGCGCCTCGATCACCTGGCGCAGCGTGTCCTGCTCGTAGGTCATCGCGCCTTTGACCGTCTCGATGAGGTTGGGAATGAGATCGTGGCGGCGCTTGAGCTGCACGTCGATCTGGGCCCAGGCGTTGCTGGTCTGGTTACGCAACCCGACCAGCCGGTTGTAGAGCACGATCACGAACAGCACGACCAGCACCACGATGCCGATCACCACCCATAGAATGCCCATGAAGCGCTCCTCCGATTGTTGGCCGGCGCATTTTGCCTTGCGGCAGACCCGTCCGCCAGTGGCAACGGCCGCGGCCGCCACCCGCAAGACAGGCTTGCGCGATTGGGGGGTTCCGCCCGCGGCTGCAAGCGCCACTCTGCGCGCCAAATGACCGTCGAAGGCATCGTTCCCGCCGACCACAAAGCCGCCGGCAATCGCCCCCGCGTCAGCAGCGCTGCCGCCGCGGTATTGGTGCTGTGCTGCGCCTTGTGGGGGCTCAACCAGATCGCGATCAAGATCGGCGGCGAGGGCATCTCGCCCACGCTGCAGGCGGGCTTGCGCTCGGCGCCGGCCGAGAACACGCTGCTCTATCAGCTTGTCGTCTCGGCCGTGGTGCTGCTGGCCATGGCGCTGCTGCTGGGCGAAAAGGGGATCGTCGATT
>JBBQKM010000436.1:0-1859 GCA_038326915.1 Sphingomonadales bacterium | reverse complement strand
CTTGATCGCGTGCTTCAGCGGCTTCACCGAGGCCATGATATCGGTGACCAGCGACATTTCGTTCGAGCGGTGGCCGAAATCCTCGCTCAGCGCTGCGACCAGCCGGTCCTTGTTGTCGAGCAGCACGGCGAGCGCGCGCTGCAACCGCGCCTTGCGGGTGGCCGCGGTAACCGGCAGTTCGGCGGTGAAGGCGGTGCGCTGGCGGTGCAGGATATCGAGCATCGCCGCGGCGTCGCGGGCATCCCAGGCGGTGGTGGCAGTGCTGGCCATGTCGTTCGTCCCCGTTTTGATCTGGCGCCACCCTAGGCGGTCATGGCGCGCCTGTCATGCCTTGGGGGTGCGGCCGCTCGGCCCTATGCTGCAAACCCCGCCAGCAGCGCCGCGGCGCCGACGCCGGCGAGTTGCAATGTCCGCTCGCGCCCGCCGCCATAGCCGTCGATGGCGAGGACGCCGAGGCCATGGGCGAAGCTCCACAGGCTGTGCGCGGCGGCATCGGGGGAGACCGCCAGCGGCCCAAGCGCCGCGATGAGATCGGCGAGCTTGGCCGCCGGCAGCGCCGCGGCGGCGGCGAGGCCGGGGTGGGCGGCGCGATCGGCGAGTTCGGGACCCTTCATCAGCCGGTAGAGTTCGGGATTGTCGAGGATGAAGGCGACATAGGCGCGGGTGCCGGCGACGAGCGCCTCGGCAGCGCCGCCGCCCGCCCCGTCGAGCGCCGCCAGCTTTGCGGTGTACAGCCGTTCGAAACCGATCTGCGCAACGGCCGCGACCAGCGCGGCGCGGTCGGCGAAATGGTGATAGGGCGCCATCGCGCTGACCCCAGCCGCGCGCGCCACGGCGCGCAGCGACAGCGCGCCGGCGCCTTGCGACGCGACCAGCGCCAGCGCCGCATCGAGCAGCGCGGCGCGCAAATCGCCATGATGATAGCGGGCGGAACTGGCCATGGCAGCGGCATAGCTTGACCGCGGCGGCAGCGCAAACTATGCAGCGTAAACTTACACTGTAAACAACGAGGCCCCATGACTGTCATCGTGATGACCGGCGCCACCACCGGAATCGGCGCCGCGGCGGTGCCGGGCCTCGCTGCAACGCGGCTGATCGTCGGCGCGCGCAAAGGCACGGTCCCCGGCGCCGAAATGCTGCCGCTCGATCTCGCCAGCCTTGCCAGTGTCCGCGGCTTTGCGGCAGCGGTGATCGCGGCACTTGGCGGCGTAAAGATCGACGCGCTGGTGCTCAATGCCGGTGGCCAGCGCCCCGATGTGGCGGCGCGGTCGGCCGATGGCCATGAACTGACCTTTGCCACCAATCACCTGGCGCATTACCTGCTGGCGCGGCTGCTGCTGCCGCAGCTGGCGCCCGGCGCGCGCATCGTCATCACCAGCAGCGGCACCCATGATCCCGCCGAAAAGACCGGTGTGCCGCCGCCTCGCCACGCCGATGCCCGGATGCTGGCCGACCCCGCGACCGATCCGGCGCGCGATGCCAGCCCGATCACCGCCGGCATGCGCGCCTATGCGGCGTCGAAACTGTGCAATCTGATGACGGCGCGCAGCCTCGTCGCGCTGCCCGAGGCGGCCGCCAATGGCTGGATCGTCACCGCCTATGATCCGGGGCTGACGCCGGGCACTGGCCTCGCCCGCGCCCAGATGTGGCCGGTGCGTGCGCTGGTCTGGCCGCTGCTGCCGCTGATCCGGCCGTTCCGCAGCGGCATGAACAGCCTCGCCGCGCTGCCCGAGGCGGCCGCCAATGGCTGGATCGTCACCGCCTATGATCCGGGGCTGACGCCGGGCACCGGCCTCGCCCGCGACCAGATGTGGCCGGTGCGCGCGCTGGTCTGGCCGCTGCTGCCGCTGATCCGGCCG
>JBBQKM010000435.1:0-1873 GCA_038326915.1 Sphingomonadales bacterium | reverse complement strand
GCGGCGTTGATGGAGGAACAGCAGGTCGACAAGCGTTTCGGCTATTTCGTCAACCACGACCTTGCCGAATATCAGGTGCCGGTGCACGCCGACATTCCCGACATGGAGGTGATCTTCCTCGACAAGGTCGACGACAAATCGTCGCCGATCAAGGCGATGGGCGTCGGCGAACTCGGCATCTGCGGCGTCGGCGCGGCGGTGGCCAACGCGGTTTACAATGCCACCGGGGCGCGGATTCGCGACTACCCGCTGACGCTCGACAAGATCATGGCAAAGATGGCGGCCTAAGGTCCGGCCTCCCGGCGGGGGGCCGTCAGCCGGGCAGCTTTGCCGCCTTTACCTTCGGCCGCGCTCTGGCCATCGCCAGCACCAGCGCCGGATCGGCAGCGCTGAACCCGTTGCCGGCGCGCGCCTCTGCAAGCTGATCCCAAGTCAGCGGCACCGCGACGCCGGCGCCATCGCGGGCGCGCACCGACCAGGGCATGACAGCGGTGGCGCCGCGCTGGTTGCGCAGCCAGTCGATGAAGATGCGGCCCTTGCGTTTGGCCTTGCTCATCGTCGCAGTAAAATCATCGGGCACATCGGCGGCGAGCGCTTCGGCAAAGGCCCGCGCCCAGGCCTTTACCGCCGGCCATTCGGCATCGGGCAGCAGCGGCGCAACGACATGAACGCCCTTGCCACCGGTGACCATCGGCAGCGACGCGAGTCCGGCCGCCTGCAACCGGTCGCGCACGAGCAGCGCCGCCGCCTTGACCTTGGCGAACCCCAGCCCTTCGTCGGGATCGAGATCGAAGACCAGCCGGTCGGGGCGTTCGAGATCGGCGATGCGCGATCCCCAGCCGTGGAATTCGATCGTGCCCATCTGGACGCAGGCGACGATCCCGGCGGCATCCTCGACATAAAGATAGTCTTCCGCCTTGCCGTCGGTTTCGGCGATGGGCAGGTGGCGGACGCTGTCGGGGAACATGCCGCTGTCGTGTTTCTGGAAGAAACACGCCTTGCCGCGCCCCTGCGGACAGCGGACGAGGCTGATCGGGCGCCCGGCCATGTCGACCAGCATCGCATCGGCGAGCAGCGCATAATATTCGGCGAGCGCCTGTTTGGTGAGGCCGAGATCGGGGAAGACGATGCGATCGGGCGAACTGATGGTGACGCCGGTCGCGGCGAGCGCTGCGGTGCCCGAGATGGGTTTGGGCCTGGCCCTGCCCTGCTTCGCCGGGGCTTCGGCGACGACCGCGGCGGCGGGCTTGTCCGCGCGCAGGCCGATGAAGCTGGCGTGGCGGACATTGCCGTCGGGGGTGAATTCGGCAAAGGCGATTTCGGCGACGAGTTCGGGCCGGACCCAATGCGCGCGCCGGCGCGCCTCCGCCGGCAAGGGCCCGGCAAAGGGCGGTGTGTCGGTCGCTAGCCCGGCCAGGCGTTCGGTCAGCGCCGCCAGCGTGCGATCGTCGAAGCCGGTGCCGACGCCGCCGGCATAGCGCAGCCCGGCCTTGTCGTTGACCCCGAGCAGCAGCGAGGCAAAGCCGCGCCCCTTGTCCGATGTCGACCAGCCGCCGATGACGAACTCCTGCCGACGGGTGCATTTCGACTTGAGCCAGGCTTTCGTGCGTCCGCCCCGGTACGCCGCATCGGCGCGCTTGCTGACCACGCCTTCATAGCCGGCGCCGCACAATGCCGCGAACATGCGTTCACCGCCCCCCCGGACATGCTCGGCATAAAACAGCGGCGCGCCGGCGTCGGCGAGCAGGATTGCCAGCGCCGCCTTGCGATCGGTCAGCGGCTGTTTAGACAAATCGGTGCCGTCGTGTTCGATCAGGTCGAAGGCGAAAGCCACCAGCGGCCCGCCATCCTTGAGCGCCGCCTGCTGAAACCC
>JBBQKM010000434.1:0-1888 GCA_038326915.1 Sphingomonadales bacterium | reverse complement strand
GCTGCTTGCC
Source organism: Sphingomonadales bacterium (assembly GCA_038326915.1). Lineage (GTDB taxonomy): Bacteria > Pseudomonadota > Alphaproteobacteria > Sphingomonadales > Sphingomonadaceae > Sandarakinorhabdus. The sequence continues at coordinate 1,878 of JBBQKM010000434.1, read as the reverse complement.
CAGGCGCTGGTCGCTGAACGCGCCGATGACGGCGACGTCCGGCGCCGGTTGCTGGCGCTGACCGCGACCGGTCGTGACCGTCTCGTCACCGCGCTGCCGCACTGGCAGGCGGCGCAGGACGACAGCCTTGGCCGTCTCGCCGACATTGATGTGCCGGACCTGCGCCGGACGCTCGCCACGCTGAGCTGAAATCTTGCCATTTTATGTGCATATACACAGGAATAGATCGATGTCCACCGCCCTGAGCACCCTGCCGAACCGCGCCGCTGCCATTACCGCGGCAATCGTCGTCGCCTGGTTCGGCGCAGTCGTCACCGGTGCCAGCAACGGCTGGCTGGCAGCGCTGCATCCGCCCCTGATCGCCGCATTGGTCGCGGCGTCGATCACATTGCCGGTGCTGGCCTTTACGGTGCTGCCGGGGTTCCGCGCCTTGGTCACGGCGATCGGCCAGCGCTGGATCATCCTCTTCCACGTCTGGCGGGTGCCTGCGGCGGTGCTGTTCCTGCTGCTCGGGCTCGCCGGTCAGTTGCCGCCGCTGTTCTGGATCCTCGCCGGCGGCGGCGACCTGCTCGCCGGGCTGTTCGCCGGCTGGACAGCGTCGCGGCCGCTGACGGATGCGCGCATCGCGGCCTTCCACCGCTTCGGTTTCGCCGATTTCGTCGTTGCGGTCGGCACCGGGCTGACCTTCACCCTGCTCGACGACCCGCGCATGGCGACCGTTACCCAGCTGCCGCTCGCTTTGGTCGTGCTGTTCGGCGTCGGCATTTCAGGCGCCAGCCACATCATGGCCTTTGCCATGCTGCGGCGCGCCTGAATGGCCAGCGCCTGCGCCCTATCCCGCCGCCGCCAGCGCACTCCGACCGCGCTTGACAGTCAGCTTGTTGAGCGCGTTCACATAGGCGCGCGCACTCGCCACCAGCGTGTCGGTGTGGGCGCCCGACCCGCGCGCCGTGCGGCCGTCTTCCGACAATACGACCGACACCTCGGCCTGGGCGTCGGTCCCCGCCGTCACGGCATGGACCTGATAAAGTTGCAAGGTCGCGCCATCATGCGGCACCAGCTTGCGCACCGCATTGAACAGCGCATCGACGGGGCCGTTGCCACGCACCGCTGCGGTCGCTTCCTCGCCATCGATGCTGAGCGTCAGGATAGCGCGTTGCGGGCCGTTGCTGCCGCAATAGACTTCCACCTCGATAACCTGGATTCGATCATGGCCGCGCAGCACCTGGTCATCGACCAGCGCGACGATATCCTCGTCGAACACCTGCTTCTTGGCATCGGCCAGGTCCTTGAAACGCTTGAAGGCATCGCCGAATTCATTGTCGGACAGGTCATAGCCCATCTCGCCGAGCTTCTGCTTGAAGGCGGCACGGCCGCTGTGCTTGCCAAGCACCAGGTTGGTCGCCCCCTGCCCGACGCTTTCCGGCGTCATGATCTCATAGGTGCTCGAATCCTTCAGCATCCCGTCCTGGTGGATGCCGCTTTCATGGGCAAAGGCATTGGCGCCGACGATTGCCTTGTTCGCCTGCACCGCCATGCCGGTGATGCCGCTGACCAGCCGGCTGGCGCGCGTGATCTCGGCGGCGACAATGCCAGTGCGGTACGGCATGACGTCGTGGCGGACGCGGATCGCCATGGCGATTTCCTCAACCGCCGCATTGCCGGCGCGTTCGCCGATGCCGTTCACCGTCGCTTCGCATTGCCGCGCCCCGGCCATGATCGCGGCCAGCGTGTTGGCGACCGCCAGCCCCAGGTCATTGTGGCAATGCGTCGAAAAAATCGCCTTGTCGGCGTCGGGCACGCGCCCGATCACATCGCGGAACATCGCGCCATAGGTTTCGGGCGTGGCATAGCCGACGGTATCGGGCAGGTTGATTG
>JBBQKM010000433.1:0-1892 GCA_038326915.1 Sphingomonadales bacterium | reverse complement strand
CGTTGACCATCGACGCCACCGCCGCCATCGCCGCCGATGCCGCGATGATGGCGGCCAGCCACGCCTGGTTCCGCCACAGCCGCCGCGACCAGGATCGGCTGCAGGACGGGTTGGGGCTGGCGACATCGGGTGTATCGCCCTGGCTGGCGGCGGCCGGCGCAATGCTGCCCGACCAATCACCGGCAAGCGAAGGCGAATATTGGCTGGCGGGGACGCGCGATACTGCCGTGCCGACGGCGTCGCTGTTCGGGCTGATTGTGGTACGCGACCTTTATGACCGGCGCAGCGCGCTGCTGGCCGGCGGTGCATGGCAGCGGCTGCACCTGGTGGCAGCACAGCGCAACCTCGCGGCGCAACCGCTCAACCAGCTGCCGGAAATGATCGATCGCCAGCGCCAGCTTGGCCAGGCGCCAGCCTTTGCCCGTGCTGCCGATACGCTGCTCGACGATCCGGCGTGGCGGCCGACGTTTGCGTTTCGCATCGGCCATGCGGCAGCGCCCGCCCCGGCCAGCCCACGGCGCCCGGTATCGGATGTGATCGGCGCGCCGGCGCGACTGGGGTTCGATATCGATCGTGCCCGCGCCGAAACCGCGGCACAGGATGCAGCGCTGGCACGGCGGCGGCCGTAACTTGACAGGGAGAATGTAGATGGCACGGACACGACGCTGGTTGATGGGCGCGCTTGTCGCCTCCGGTACGGCAGCGTTGCTCGCCGGCTGCTCGTCACTCGGCACGCTGAACGGCGTCAACACCCTGACGCCCGGTGACGGTGGCACCGACCGGGTGGCGCAGGACATCGCCTTTGGCAGCGACCCGCGCCAGATGCTCGATATCTACAAGCCTTCAAACGCCAGCAACGCCCCGGTCATCGTGTTCTTCTATGGCGGCAGCTGGAGCAGTGGCCGCCGGCAGGATTACGCCTTTGCCGCAAGGGCGCTGGCCGCGCAGGGCTTTGTCGTCGTCGTCCCCGATTACCGGCTGGTGCCGCAGGTCAAGTTCCCGGCCTTTGTCGAGGATGGTGCTGCCGCCGTCGCCTGGACCGCCGCCAATATCGCCCGCTTCGGTGGCAACCCGGCGCGGATCGGCGTGTCCGGGCACAGCGCCGGCGCCTATATCGCGCTGCTGCTGGCGCTCGATGCGCGCTGGCTGCAGGCGGCAGGGGCACCCGGCACGATCAAGGCGGCGGTCGGCCTTGCCGGGCCCTATGATTTCCTGCCCTTCGTGCCGGGCGGCGCCGCCGACCTCGCACTGGGTGGCCAGCCCGACTCGGCCGCCACCCAGCCGATCAGTTTCGCCAGCGGCACGGCGCCTCCGGTACTGCTGCTCAACGGCGACGAAGACACCACCGTGCTGCCGCGCAATGCCACCCGGCTTGCCGATGCGCTGAAGGCCAGGGGCGCCAGTGCCGAGGCGCGCATCTACCCCGGCATCGGCCATATCGGCATCCTGCTGGCGATATCCAAACCGTTTCGCGGCAAGGCGCCGGCGCTGGCAGACAGCGCCGGCTTTCTTCACAAGCACCTCGGATAGGATAGGTCAGACCGGCAGCGGTCGCGGCTGACGCCGGCGCGCCGCGGTGCCGACCAGCGCAAAACCGGCCAGCAATTGCACCCAGGTCAGCGGTTCGGGAACACCGGCGACCAGCGCCGCCGCCCCGGCTGTGCCGAACGCCGTCCGCGCCGTCGGCCCCGGCCCGATGCTGTTGTTTGCGATGATGTTGTTCGCGCCGCCAACGATATTGACCCGCGTCTGCCAGCGGGCACCGGGCGCGGTGGTCAATCTGTTGCCGGTGAAGCGGCCGTCGACACAGCCATAACAAGCGATGCCTTGCGGAAAGGTCGTGGCGACGATGTTGTTGCTCATTTCGATGCGCAGCCCGCCGCCGCGTTCCG
>JBBQKM010000432.1:0-1920 GCA_038326915.1 Sphingomonadales bacterium | reverse complement strand
CTGTGCGCCATCGGCGGCGCCATCGTCGCTGTTGCGGTCGTGCTGCTGTACGGCTTGACGCGCGGCGGCTGGATCGATGCCGTGCTGGCCGGCATCGCCATCGGCATGGCGATGCTGCCCGAGGAATTTCCAGTTGTTCTGACGATTTTCCTCGCCATGGGCGCGTGGCGGATCGGCCAGGCCGGCGTGCTGACCCGCCGGGCGGCAGCAATCGAGACGCTGGGCTCGGCAACAGTGCTGTGCACCGACAAGACCGGCACGCTTACCGAAAACCGCATGCAGGTCGCCGAACTTTGGCTGCCATCGGGTGAGACCATGGTGTTGGGAACCGATAGCGCGCCGCCCGAAGCCTTTGCCGGCATCGTTGCAACCGGCGTTCGCGCCAGCGCCATCGATCCCGTTGACCCCATGGAGGTGGCGATCCACGCGGCACAAACGTCGCCTCCGGGCGAAGTCTCTGTCAAGCTGTTGTATGGCTATGGGCTGCGGCCCGAACTGCTGGTCATGGCCAATGTCTGGGAGCAGCCCGGAAAGCCCGGCGCCTTCGCCGTGGCAGCCAAAGGCGCACCCGAGGCGATCGCGGTGCTTTGCCAACTGAGCGGGGACGACAGGGCGTCACTGATGGTGGCAGTCGATGCGATGGCGTCGCGCGGCATTCGCGTGCTTGGCGTCGCCAGAGCGGAAACGTCGAACACGGCCTGGCCTGAAACGCCGCGCGGTTTCGCTTTCACCTTGGCTGGCCTGATCGGCCTTGCCGATCCGCTCCGGCCCAGCGTCCCCGCCGCCGTCGCCGAATGCCGTTCGGCGGGCATCCGGGTGGTGATGATCACCGGGGATCACGCCGTCACCGCGCGTGCCATTGCCGTACAGGCAGGGATTGCCGACGGCGATGTGCTGACCGGCGCCGACATGGCCGGGCTTGACGATGGGCAACTGGCGCAGCGGTTGCAGACCGTCACCGTCTTCGCGCGAATCATGCCCGAACAGAAATTGCGTATCGTCACCGCGTTCAAGGCCCGCAGTGAGATCACCGCGATGACCGGCGACGGCGTCAACGACGCGCCCTCGCTCAAGGCGGCGCACATCGGCATCGCCATGGGCAAGCGCGGCACCGATGTAGCGCGCGAGGCCTCGGCGATCGTCCTGATCGACGATGATTTCGGTGCGATCGTCACCGCCATCGCCCTCGGCCGCCGCATCTACGACAATATCCGCAAGGCGATGGCGTTCATATTTGCCGTGCATGTGCCGATTGCCGGGCTGGCGCTGTTGCCGCTTATCCTGGGCCTGCCGCTGCTCTTCGGGCCGATCCACATCGCCTTGCTCGAAATGGTCATCGACCCGGTATGCGCGCTGGTTTTCGAGGCGGAGCGCGCCGAAAAGGACATCATGCGCCGCAAACCGCGCGCCGCTGCCGAGCGGCTTTTTTCATGGCGGATGATCGTCTGGAGCGTAACGCAGGGCAGCCTCGCGTTTGCCATGCTGGCGACGCTGTACCTGACCTCGACGACAATTGGCATGCCCGAGGGCGAGGTCCGCGCGCTGACATTCTTCGCGCTGGTCGCGGCGATCCTAGCCCTCATCCTGATCAATCGTTCGTTCAGCACTTCGCTGCGCGAAGCACTCGGCCAGGGCAACACAGCGTTGCGCTATGTCTTCGGCGCCATCGTTCTGATTACGGCGATTATCCTCTTCGTGCCGGCTGTGCAGGCGATCCTGCGCTTTGAACATCTGCGCCCCGTCGATCTCGCCATCGCAGCCGGGCTTGGCGGGTTGTTGTTCCTGCTGCTTGAACTGATCAAGCCGGTCGCCAAGCGCGCGATAGTTGAGACGGTTGCGGGAGACGCGAACTTGCCACCAATTCCCGCGTGATTGACCTGAGTGCAATCGGCATCGACCCGCATCAAGGGAGCGACCGCC
>JBBQKM010000431.1:0-1922 GCA_038326915.1 Sphingomonadales bacterium | reverse complement strand
CGCGCCATTTGCCGGGCGAGCGATGGCGCCATACCGAGATCGAGCAGCCCCATCCACGCCTGGATGACCGCGAACAATGCCACCAAGGCATAGGCTTCGAGACCGAGGAAGCGGATATACACCGGGACCAGCAGCAGCGAGAGGCCGCTGGCAACGAGGCTGCCGACGTAATTTGCGACGATATTGCGCTTTACCGACATGATCCAACGATCAAAGCGTCAGGCGGAAGCGCGTGCCGCCCCCGGCCGCCGGCTCGCAGACCAGCGCTCCATCATGCGCCAGCGCGATCTGCCGGGCGAGGCTGAGGCCGACGCCGGTGCCATCGGCCTTGGTCGAAAAGAACGGCAGGAAGATATCCTGGCGCAGGTCGGCGGGGATGCCGGGGCCATTGTCGGTGACATCGATGGCAATGCGGCCGCCCTTGAGCGTGGCCGCCGCGAGCGCCACGGCAGGGCTGTCGCTGCCGGCCACCGCTTCGCCGGCGTTGCGCAGCAGATTGATCAGCAATTGCGTCAGCAGATCGGGATCGGCGTCGATAGCGAGCGCCGCCGGCTCGATGGTCACGGTTATCGGCACCTGCGGCCATTCGCTTTCGAACAGGCGTTTCAATTCGGCGAACAGCGCGGCGATTTCGGTGCGCCGGCGGCGCAGTTCCGGCGGCCGGGTCAACTGGCGGTAGGTGCGGACGAAGTGCATCACGCCCTCGGCGCGCCGCGCCACCGTCTCGATCGCGGCGCGGGCGTCGCTGATTGCCGGGTCGTCGCCCTTGTCGGCGGCGGCGATCAGGCTGGCGGCGGTGGCCGAAAGCGATGTCACCGGCGTCATCGAATTCATGATTTCATGCGTCAGCACGCGCACCAGATCGGTCTGTGCCGCCAGTTCGGCGCGATCGAGCTCCTGCTGGATCGGCTGCACCGCGATGACGCGCACGACGCCGGCGCCCTGCCGCACTTCGGCCATCGACAGCAGGGCTGCGGTCGGAACGCCGGCGATGAGCATCTGCGCCTGGCGCCGTTCCCCCGGCTTCATCGCCGCGACATCGGCAGCAAAGCCGGTGCCATGCGCCGCCAGATCGGCAGCGCGCGCGCCGGCACCGGCAAACAGTCGCCGCGCCGCCTTGTTGAGCAACACCAGCCGGTCTTCGGCGTCGAGGCTGATCAACGGGCTCGGCACGTCGTCGACGAGCGCCGCGAGATAGCGCGCTTCATCCTGCGATTCGGCGCGCTCGCGGCGCAGGCGGGCGACCGCTGCGTCCATGCTGGCGCCAAGCGCATCGAAACCGCCGCCTTTGTCGAGCGCGCCAAAGCCCTGCGTCAGGTCGCCATGATCGAGCGCTTCGACAAAGCGCGCCACCGCGATGTTGGTGCGGCGCAGGAACAGCCAGAGCTCGGCCAGCGCGGCGCCGGTTGCCAGCCCGGCGAGCAGGCTGGTGGCATAAAGGCACGGGCGCGTGACCGCCCAGGCCAGCGCCGCGCCCGCGAGCAGCAGCACGGCGATGCGCAGCCCTAGCCCGAATTCGAAGCGGCGACCCAGGCTGGCAAGGCGCGGACTGGCAAGGCGGGCGCGTTCGTTCACAGCCCGTGCTTTTCCATACGGCGATAAAGCGAGCCGCGCGTCAGCCCAAGCTCGGCAGCGGCGTTGGAGATGTTGTAGGCGTGTTTGTGCAGCGCGCGTTCGATGATGCGGCGTTCGGTGCGTTCGAGGTTCATGTCGCTTTCGGCGTCGGTCAGCGGCGCCACCGCAGCGACCGGCGCCGCGCGCGGCAGCGGGAAATCATCGAGGCCAAAGCGCGTGCCGGTCGCCAGGATGACGGCGCGTTCGGCAGCGTGGCGCAGCGCGCGGACATTGCCCGGCCAGTCATAGCCCGCCAGCTCCGCCGCCAGCGCCGGCGGCAGTTCGGGCAGCGCTTTGCCGTATTTCCG
>JBBQKM010000430.1:0-1925 GCA_038326915.1 Sphingomonadales bacterium | reverse complement strand
GCTGGGCAGTGTCGAGCTCGACCTGCCGGCGCTGCTTGGCGAAAAGGACAAGGCGGTCAAGGAGTTGACCGACGGCATTGCCTTCCTGTTCAAGAAGAACAAGGTCGAATGGGTGAAGGGCGAGGCGCGCTTCATCGATGCCAAATCGCTGCAGGTCGACGACCGGGTGTTGACCGCGAAGAACTTCATCATCGCGACGGGTTCGGAGGTCGCGCTGCTGCCCGGCATGACGCCCGATGGCGACGTCATCGTCACCTCGACCGAGGCGCTGTCGCTCGACGAGGTGCCGGGGCATCTGGTGGTCATCGGCGGCGGCTATATCGGGCTGGAGATGGGCTCGGTGTGGCGGCGCCTGGGCGCCAAGGTCACGGTGCTGGAATATGCCGAGCGCATCGTGCCGGCGATGGACATCGAGGTCGCCAATGCCTTTGCCAAAGTCTTGACCAAACAAGGCTTTGAAATCCACACCTCGACCAAGGTCACAGCTGTGCGACGTGACGGCGCCGGCGCTGTGGTGACGGTGGAGCCTGCCGCCGGGGGTGCCGCGACCGAGATTGCGGCCGATATCGTGCTGCTGTCGATCGGGCGCCGCCCCAACACCGACGGCCTGAATATCGCAGCCACCGGGCTGACGCTCGATCGCGGCCGCATCATGGTCAACGCCGATTATTCGACACCCGTCGCCGGCATCTGGGCCATCGGTGACGTCGTGCCCGGGCCGATGCTTGCCCACAAGGCGGAAGACGAGGGGCTGGCCTGCGCCGACAACATCGCCGGGCTGACCGGCTATGTGAACCACGACGTCATTCCGGCGGTTGTCTATACGCAGCCCGAAGTCGCAACGGTCGGCAAGACCGAGGAGGAATTGAAGGCCGCGGGCATCGTCTACAAGGCCGGCAAGTTCCCGTTCGCCGCCAACAGCCGCGCCAAGGCCAATCGCGACACCGAGGGCTTTGTGAAGGTGCTGGCCGATGCCAGGACCGACCGCGTTCTCGGCGTCCATATCATCGGCAGCATGGCCGGCACGATGATCGCCGAGGCCGCCATCGCGATGGAATTCGGCGCGTCGAGCGAAGACATCGCCATGACCTGCCACGCCCACCCGACCCACCCCGAAGCCTTGAAGGAAGCAGCGATGGCGGTGACCGGCAAGCCGATCCACATGTGATCGAACCGCCGGCGTTCGAAGCTGTCCGGCCGCTGCTGTCGTGGCTCGACATGGCGGGGGTCGCGGTGTTCGCGGTATCTGGCGCCCTTGCGGCAGCGCGGGCCAAGCAGACGATCGTCACCTTTGCCTTTTTTGCCGCGATCACCGGCATCGGCGGCGGGACATTGCGCGACCTGCTGATCGGCGCGCCGGTGTTCTGGGTCGGCCGGTCGGACTATCTCGGCATCTGCCTGATTGCTGCCGGCGCCGTGTGGATACTGCGCGCCGATCGCTGGCGGCTGCCCGCTCTGTTGTGGTTCGATGCGATCGGCATGGCGGCCTATGCGGTGATCGGTGCCGCCAAGGCCGGCAGCTATGGCCTGCCACCACTGCCGTGCATCGTCATGGGCGTTTTGACCGCGAGTTTCGGCGGTATCGTCCGCGACGTGCTGGCCGGCGTGCCGTCGATCCTGCTGCGGCGCGAAATCTATGTCTCGGCGGCGGCGCTGGGGGCAGGGACCTATGTCCTGCTGGCCGAACTTGGCTTGGGGAACATACCGGCGGGGATCATCGGCGCTGCCGCCGGCTTTACGCTCCGCGCGCTGGCAATCGGCAAGGGGCTGGCGTTGCCGGCGTATCGTGACGACTAGCCCGTCTTATTCATGACGCTTGCCAGATGAGCCCGAGATCGTGGTTGTGCGGGTTGGCGCCGGGATTTTGACGCGGGCGACGGTGGCGCCGTGGTTGCGCGATTTTTAAGGCTTGCGGGTTGCGGCTT
>JBBQKM010000429.1:0-1969 GCA_038326915.1 Sphingomonadales bacterium | reverse complement strand
CGGCCGGGGTGTCGGTGGTGCCGGGCTTTGTCGGCGAAATCACCGGCACCGACCACGCCGTCCAAATCGCCGCCGGCATCGGTTATCCGGTGATGATGAAGGCGTCGGCCGGCGGCGGCGGCAAGGGCATGCGGCTGGCGTGGAGCGAGGCCGACGTTCGCGAGGGCTTCGAAAGCGTCAAGCGCGAGGCACTCGCCAGTTTCGGCGACGATCGGGTGTTCATCGAGAAGTTCGTCGAACAGCCGCGCCATATCGAGATCCAGCTGGTCGGCGACGCGTTTGGCAACGTGATCTACCTGAACGAGCGCGAATGCTCGATCCAGCGCCGGCACCAGAAGGTTGTCGAGGAAGCCCCCTCCCCCTTCGTCACGCCCGAAATGCGCAAGGCTATGGGCGAGCAGGCCGTCGCGCTGGCCAAGAACGTCGGCTACACCAGCGCCGGCACGGTCGAGTTCATCGCCGGCGCCGACCGCAGCTTTTACTTCCTTGAAATGAACACCCGACTGCAGGTCGAGCATCCCGTCACCGAATGCATCACCGGGCTCGACCTTGTCGAACTGATGATCCGCGTTGCGGCCGGCGAAGCGCTGCCGTTTGGCCAGGCCGATGTGAAGCTCGATGGCTGGGCGATCGAAACGCGCGTCTATGCCGAAGACCCGTATCGCGGGTTCCTGCCGAGCATTGGGCGGTTGAGCGCCTGCCGGCCGCCGCAGGCCGGGCGCGAAGGCGCAGCGCTGGTGCGCATCGACACCGGCGTCGTCGAAGGCGCCGAAATCAGCATGTTCTACGACCCGATGATCGCCAAGCTGATCACCTGGGCGCCGACGCGCGCGCAGGCGATCAAGGCACAGGCCGATGCGCTCGACCGCTATTTTATCCGCGGCATCAGTCACAATATCGATTTCCTGTCGGCGATCATGGCGCATCCGCGCTTTCAGGCCGGCGAAAATGTCACCACCGGCTTCATTGCCGAGGAATATCCCGATGGCTTCCACGGTGCGCCGATCGACGCTGCAACGCGCGACGCCATCGCCGCGGCCAGCGCGGTGGTGCAGGCGATCGAGGCCGAGCGTGCCCAGCTGATCGACGGCCAGCTGTCGGGCCATGGCGCCGAATATGGCGAGGATTGGGTCGTCGAGCTCGCCGGCGAGCAGATTCCGGTGGCGGTGATGGGCGACGGCGCGTCTTTCGGCGTCGAGATTGGTGACCGCGAAGTCGGCGTGTCGACCGACTGGCGCGTTGGCTCGCCGCTGTTCGAGGCCGATATCGACGGCATCGCGCGCAGCCTGAGCATCGAAAAACAGGGCAGCGGGTTGAAGGTGACGACCAGCGGCGCCAGCCACCGCGTCCGCGTGCTGACCCCGCGCGCCGCCGCGCTGGCGCGCCACATGATCCCCAAGGTCGCCCCCGACATGAGCAAGTATCTGCTCTGCCCGATGCCCGGCCTGGTGGTCAGCATCGCGGTTACCGAAGGCGACAAGGTCGAGGCCGGCCAGCAGCTGGCAACGGTCGAGGCGATGAAGATGGAGAATATCCTGCGCGCCGAAAAATCCGGGACGATCGGCAAGGTGCTTGCCAAGGCGGGGGATTCGCTGGCGGTGGATGCGGTGATTTTGGAGTTTGCGGCTTAGCGCCCCGGAGCGCAGCGAAGCAGCGCGCCGAGAGGCGCAAGCCCGGCCGGCGGGGCGGTCGGCGTCGCCGGCCGAACCCGTCCGACGCGTGGGCTTTGCCCACGCACCCTGCGCGTCAGGCAGGCCGCACCCCTTCATGCGCCAGCAGCCAGCGCTTGCGATCCACCCCGCCGGCATAGCCGGTCAGCGCCCCTGATGCGCCGATGACGCGGTGGCAGGGCACGACGATGCCGATCGGGTTCATGCCGTTGGCCAGCCCCACGGCCCGCGCGGCGCCGGGATTGCCGATCTGCGCCGCCAGCGCGCCATAGCCCTGGGTTTCGCCGGCCGGGATGCGG
>JBBQKM010000428.1:0-1989 GCA_038326915.1 Sphingomonadales bacterium | reverse complement strand
AGGCGCACGGCCGGCCCGCGCGGCGGCCAGCCACGCTGGCCGAACGCTTCTGACGACAGCTTGGGCTTTGCCCATGCCCTTCCTGGGTTTATTAACTTCGAAAACGCCAGAACAAGAAAAAGCGCGGGCAACGCCCGCGCGTCGGACGGGTTCGGGCGGCGACACCGCCCGCCCCGCCGGCCGGGCTTGCGCCTGTCGGCGCGCTTGGCTTCGCCATGCGCGCACGCGGCGCTGCGCCCTACGACCACGGCCGCCAGGCCGCCCGCTCCGCCTCCAGCTTCGCCAGCTCACCAGCCGAAAACCCCCGCCCCAGCCCGTCCGCCAGCGCCGCCGCCTCAACCGCTGACCCATTGCTCGACGCCGCCGCCAGCTGCGCCCACACCCAGGCCTTGCCTGCATCGCGCGGCACCCCGTGCCCAACCGCCAGCGCCTTGGCCATCGCCAGTTGCGCCGGGCCATAGCCGCGATTGGCAGCGCGCAGCCACCAGCCGACCGCCGTCGCCGGATCGGCGGCACCGCCCTCGCCGCGCGCCGCCATCACGCCGAGCAAGGTTTCGGCAATCGCCGAGCCACGATCGGCAAGCGGCCGCAGAGCGCGCCGCGCCGCGCGATAATCGGCGGCGGCATAGGCATCGAGGCCGGATTGCAGCGCCAGCGCGCTCGACGCCGGTGCGGCGTGCGCCGGCGCCAGCAGCATCAATCCCAGGAACAACCACGGCAGCTTTGTCATCGTCGCCGGCTTAGCCCATTCGGGCAGGGCGCGTCACCCCGATCGCAACAGGGCCACCCCGGCGTCGCGTTCGAACAGATACAGCAGCACCCGCGCCGCCTGGCCGCGCGTGCCATCGAGGCCGCCGTCGCGATCGAGCAGCAGCCGCGCATCGTCGCGCGCCATGCCGACGAATTTCGCCGTGCGATCGGGATCGGCGAGGCGGAAACCGGCTTCGCCCGACTGGCGATGGCCGAGGATTTCGCCGGCGCCGCGCAGCCGCAGATCCTCCTCGGCGATGCGGAAGCCGTCGTTGGTCTCGCGCATCAGCTTCAGTCGCGCCTTGGCGGTTTCCGACAGGTCGGGGCCGCGCAGCAACAGGCACACCGATCGCCCTGCGCCGCGGCCGACGCGGCCGCGCAACTGGTGCAACTGCGCAAGGCCGAAACGTTCCGCCGCCTCGATGATCATCAGTGTCGCATTGGGCACATCGACCCCGACCTCGATGACCGTCGTCGCCACCAGCAGCCCCAGCCGCGCCGCCGAGAAATCCGCCATCACCGCGTCCTTTTCCGCGGGTTTCATGCGGCCATGCACCAAGCCGACCCCGCCGCCAAATCGCGCCTTCAGCATCGTTGCGCGCAGCTCCGCCGCCGCCTCGTCGCCGGTCTCGCTGCCTTCGACCAGCGGGCACACCCAATAGGCCTGGCCGCCCGCGGCGAGATGCCGGCCCAGCGCTTCGACCACCTCGTCCATGCGTTCGACCGCCGTGACCCGCGTTTCAATCGGTTGCCGCCCCGGTGGCAGCTCGTCGATCTGCGAGCCGTCCATTTCGCCATAGTTGGTCAGCGCCAGCGTGCGCGGGATCGGCGTCGCGGTCATTGCGATCAGATGCGGCGGCGCCTTGGCCTTGGCGGCGAGCAACAGCCGCTGGGCGACGCCAAACCGGTGCTGTTCATCGACAACGACCAGCCCGAGGTCGTGATAATCGACCGCATCCTGGAAAATCGCATGGGTACCGATCAAGATGTCGATGCGGCCCATCGCCAGATCGTCGAGAATATCGGCGCGAACCTTGCCCTTGTCGCGGCCGGTCAGGATGGCAACGCGCACCGGCAGAGCGCCCAGCAGTTTTGCAATAGTCGCGAAATGCTGCCGCGCCAGGATTTCCGTCGGCGCGAGGAACGCCGCCTGCGCGCCGGCCTCTACCGCCACCAGCATCGCCAGCAGCGCCACCAGTGTCTTGCCCGACCCGACATCGCCCTGCACCAGCCGCAGCA
>JBBQKM010000427.1:0-1991 GCA_038326915.1 Sphingomonadales bacterium | reverse complement strand
CGTCGCAAAGCTCGAAAAGTTGAAATAGGTCACCGGGCCGGCGCCGCTTTCAAAGCCGGCGGCGGTGCCGATGCCGGGCAGCGACACGGCGCCGACCAGCTTGCCGCTGCGTTCGTATAGCAGGTCCGCAGATTTGGCATCGGCGAGCGTTTCGACGACGAAGCGGCCGCCGACCAGCGACGCGCCGACGACGGTATCCTTGCCTTGCGGCACGATCTCGGTCAGCACGCCGGTCAACGCGTCGACGGCGACGAGGCGATAGCGCGGCGCTTGCCTGTCGGTGACGAAATACAGCGTCGTGCCGTCGCTGCCGGCAAGGCTCCAGCTATGGTCGAGCCCCTTGATGAGGGTGCGCGGCGTCTCGCCCTTGCTCAGGTCGGCAACATGAATTTCATAGCGGTCGTCGGTGCCTTCCGACGAGACGATCAGCAGCCAGCGGCCATCGTCGGTCACCTGGCCATAATGGCCGCGCTTGGGATGCTCGGGGGTCGCGAAGACCAGCGTGTCGGCGCTCTGCGGCGTTCCCAGTTTGTGGAAGAACAGCTGCTGGTTGAGGCTGACCGACTGGTATTTCTGGCCGTCGGCGGGCGCCGGAAAGCGCGAATAGAAAAAGCCCGTGCCGTCATGCCGCCACGCCAGCGCCGTCGATTTCGCCCATTCGATGCTGTCGGGCAGATCCGCGCCGGTCGCGACATCGCGGACCTTCAGCGTCCGCCAGTCGGTACCGCCATCCTGCACGCCATAGAGCAGATATTTGCCATCATCGGACGGCTGCCATTCGGCGAGCGCCGTCGCGCCGTCCTTCGCCCAGGGGTTGGGATCGATGAGCACCCGCGCCGGGGCGTCGCCATTGGCGACATAGAGCACGGCCTGGTTCTGCAGGCCGCTGTTGCGGGTGTAGAATTGCCGCCCGCCACGCAGCCGCGGCACGCCGAAGCGTTCGTAATTCCACAGCTGCGTCAGCCGTGCCTTGATCGCGTCGCGCCCGGGCAGCGTTGCGAGATAGGCATCCGTGACCCGGTTCTGCGCCGCCACCCAATCCGCGACCCTGGGATCGGTGCGGACATCATTTTCCAGCCAACGGTACGGATCCTTGACAGTGACGCCGTGCAGCACGTCGCTTTGCGGCACCGTGGCGGTGGCGGGATAGGGCCCGGCGGTGGCCGGCGGTGCGGCCATCGCCGCCCCCGGCAACTGGCTGATCATGGCGGCGGCGACAGCATGGTGAAGGCGCATTGGGCTCCGGGCGAAACAGGGGTTGGCGGCGCGCACCTTACGATGTTCGCCGCCCTTGGAAAGCCCCTGTTGCGGGCTGCGGCGCCTGCGGCCTAGGGCGTTTTGCGCCGCGTCGTGCGCGCGGTCGTTGCTGCCCCCGTTGCGGCCGTGATTGCGGCTGCGTCGCGGCGGTCGAGCATCACCATTTCCTCGCGTTCGACTGTGTACGGCGGCGGGTAGCCGGCGGCGCCGAAGGTCGCGGCGATCAGCTTGTTGGTGTCGAAATAGACCTGCCAGTAATGGCTGGTATGGCAATAGGGGCGCACCGCGAGCACCGAGCCGCGTTCGTTGAAATCGATGATCTCAACATCGGGCGCCGGGTCGGCGACGACATTGGGGATTGCGGCCAGCAGCGGCTTCAGCCGGGCGATGGCATCGAGCGGATCGACGCCAAAGGCCAGCTGCGCGGTGCGTTCGACGCGGCGATAGCTGTGCGCGCTGAAATTCTTGATGGTGTCGCCCGAAACCTTGCCGTTGCCGACGATGGTGACGACATTGTCGGGGCTGGTGATGACGGTGTTGAACAGGCCGATTTCGGTGACGGTGCCCTCCACCCCGCCGGCGACGACATAATCGCCGACCTTGTAGGGGCGGAAGATGATCAGGAAGGCGCCGGCGGCGAAATTGCCGAGCAGCCCCGACCAGGCCGCGCCGATGGCAAGGCCGACGCCGGCGAGCAGCGCGGCAAAGCTGGTCGTTTCAACGCCGAAATAGCC
>JBBQKM010000426.1:0-1996 GCA_038326915.1 Sphingomonadales bacterium | reverse complement strand
GGCGACAGCGACGCGCTGTTGCAGCCCATCGACCCGGCCCTGATAGCCGCCGCCCACCACACAATTGCCGACCTGGAAGATGTTGCGGTCGGCCCGCGGGTCGCAGGGCTGCGCGGCGCAGCCGGCGAGCAGCAGCGTCAGGCTAAGGGCGAGGGGACCACGCATCAGATTTCGATCCGGCCGAGATCCGCATTCATCCGCCGCAGTGAATCGGCGAGCGAGACGTTGCTGCGCTCGATCCGCGCGGCTTCCTGCGACAGCGCATCGTCGCCAGCCATGCCGCCGGAGGCCGCGATCTGGCGGCGTATCGCGGTGACATGCGCCTCGCCCTCATTCAGCGCGGTCTGGGCACGGTCCCGGTCGCGCTTGGCGCTGTCGAGCAGCTGCGCCTGCTGCGCGTTCAGCCCGCGCCCGCTGCTGATCTCGCGCCGCAGCGAGGCGAGTTCGCCCGACATGCGGCTGGCGGCGCTGCGGGCCGTGCCCGCCTCGGCCTGCATCTGCTGCGCAATTTCCTGTGCATTGCGCTCGCGGCCCGTGAGCTGCTGTTCCGTCGCCGCGTAGCCTTCCTGCCGGCCCTGCAACACGCCGCCGGCGACCGCGCCGGCGCCGGCACCCAGCAGCGCGCCGATGGCCGCCGCCTGGCCGCGATTGTTGCCGCCGACCAAAGCGCCAAGCAGCGCGCCGGCGCCGGCACCGACCGCAGCACCCTGCGCCGCCAGCGGCAGCTGGTCGGTCTGCTGGCAGCCACCGAGTGCCATTGCACCAGCCACCAGCATGATACGGAACGAAAATGTGCGCTTGATCATCGTGCCGAGCCCTGAATGCCTAGACACTCTATGTAGCGGATGATTGCGGCGCAATGCGGCACGGCAGGCGAAGCAAAGCCGCGCCGGCCCGACGGCGTTGCCCAGTCCTCCATGGGATTCCCCCAGAGTTGTCGGTGCGCCCGGAAGGCGCCAGCATGAAACACCCTGCCGGCGAACAGCATGAGCCGGGCGAATGAAGGGGAGAAGGCGGCTGCATGATCGGGCTCGATTGGGGAACCACCAGCCTGCGCGCCTATCGCCTGGCACCCGACGGCACGGTGCTGGACAGGCTCGACCGGCCGGGCGGGATCATGACAGTGGCGCCCGGCGGGTTTCCTGCCGCGATGCAGGCGGCGATCGGCCCCTGGCTTGCCGCCGGCGAAACCGCTGTGGTGCTGTGCGGCATGGTCGGCAGCCGGCAGGGCTGGGTCGAGGCGCCCTACCTCCCCTGCCCCGCCGGCGCCGCGGAACTCGCCGCCGCCACCATCGAGTTGCCTTTCGCGCGGGCGCGCGCCCGGCTCATCCCCGGCCTGACCTGCACCGATGCCCAGGGCGTGCCGGATGTGATGCGGGGCGAGGAGACGAAGCTGGTCGCCCTCGCGCCGCGGCTGCGCGATGCGCTGGTCTGCCTGCCAGGCACGCATGCGAAATGGGCGCGTATCGAGGCCGGGCGGATCAGCGGATTCACCACGCACATGACCGGCGAGGTCTTCGCCGCCCTCTCGCAGCACACGATCCTGGCGCGCACGAGCACCGACGCACCGCACCAGGACAGCGCCTTCGCGCGGGGCGTGGCACAGGCGCAACTGGCGGGCGGGCTGCTGCACCACCTCTTCGGCGCGCGCACGCTGCACTTGATGGATCGCCTCCCGGCCAGCGACACGCGCAGCTACCTCTCCGGCCTGCTGATCGGCCATGAGGTTGCGGCCGCACTGGCGCAGACCGGCGCCACACAGGTGGATTTGGTGGGTGCCGATGCCCTGGCCGCGCTGTATCGCGACGCGCTGCAACAGCACGGCATCGCGGTTCGGTTGCATGAGCCGGACCTGGTCGCGGCCGGTCTGCATGCCTTTGGCAGCAGCCTGGGCTGGAATTGAAGGCCGGCCTCACGCGCGCTTGAACCTTTGGGCAGGGCCATCTATTGCGGATGACAGGCGCCCGCAGCGGCGTACGGACATCAATAAAGGGAG
>JBBQKM010000425.1:0-2008 GCA_038326915.1 Sphingomonadales bacterium | reverse complement strand
ATCCGCGTCGCCCGCACCGCCGCCGTCGTCACCGCCGCCAGCTACGCACCGCCGCCCGCTGCCGCCGCACCGGCTGCCGTTGCCGCCGCGCCTGCCGTCGATGACCTCAAAAATCACCCCGGCCTCGTCAAATCGCCGATCGTCGGCACCGCCTATCTGACGCCCGAACCCGGCGCCCCGCCCTATGTCGCCGAAGGCGCCACCGTCGCGGTCGGCGACACGCTGCTGATCATCGAGGCGATGAAGGTGATGAACCCGATCACTGCGCCGCGCGCCGGCAAGGTGGTCAAGATCCTGATCCGCAGCGAACAGCCCGTCGAGTACGACGAACCCCTCGTGGTCATCGAATAGTCGATGGCCATGTTCGGCAAGGTTCTCATCGCCAATCGCGGCGAAATCGCCCTCCG
Organism: Sphingomonadales bacterium; assembly: GCA_038326915.1. GTDB lineage: Bacteria > Pseudomonadota > Alphaproteobacteria > Sphingomonadales > Sphingomonadaceae > Sandarakinorhabdus. Next base: position 1,601 of record JBBQKM010000425.1, on the reverse strand, counting down.
TGTCCATCGCGCCTGCCGCGAAATGGGCATCCGCACCGTCGCCGTGCATTCGACGGCCGATGCCGATGCGATGCACGTCCGGCTGGCCGACGAGGCGATCTGCATCGGGCCGCCGTCGGCCACCGACAGCTATCTCAACATCCCGGCGATCATTTCCGCCGCCGAAATTGCCCAGGCCGATGCCATTCACCCCGGCTATGGCTTCCTTTCCGAAAACGCGCGCTTTGCCGAGATCGTCGAGAAGCACAAGATCGTCTGGATCGGCCCCGATCCCGAACATATCCGCAAGATGGGCGACAAGGTCGAGGCTAAACGCACCGCCGCCAAGCTCGGCCTGCCGCTGGTGCCGGGCTCCGACGGCCCGGTGGCAACCCCTGAGGAGGCGATCGCCGTCGCCAATGACATCGGCTATCCGGTGCTGATCAAGGCCGCATCGGGCGGCGGCGGCCGCGGCATGAAGGTCATCCCCGATGCCGCCAGCCTGCCCGGCTTGATGCGCCAGGCGCAGAACGAAGCCAAGGCGGCGTTCGGCGACGACACGGTTTACATCGAAAAATACCTAAGCGAACCGCGCCACATCGAATTCCAGGTGTTCGGCGACGGCAAGGGCGGCGCCGTCCACATGGGCGAACGCGACTGCTCGCTGCAGCGCCGCCACCAGAAGGTGCTCGAGGAAGCCCCGTCGCCGGCGCTCAACGCCGACCAGCGCGCCGAAATGGGCGAGATCGTCCGCCAGGCGGTCGCCAAGCTCAAATACCGCGGCGCCGGCACGATGGAGTTCCTGTACGAAGACGGGAAATTCTACTTCATCGAGATGAACACGCGCCTGCAGGTCGAACATCCGGTGACCGAGGCGGTGACCGGCCTCGACCTGGTGCGCGAACAGATCCGCGTCGCCGCCGGCCTGCCGCTCAGCGTCACCCAGGCCGACATTCGCTTCGAAGGCCACGCCATCGAATGCCGGATCAACGCCGAGGACCCGGTGACCTTTGCCCCCTCCCCCGGCCGCGTCACCGATTTCCACGCTCCCGGCGGCCTGCACGTGCGCGTCGATTCGGCGCTGTACGACGGCTATCGCATACCGCCCTACTATGATTCCCTCATCGCCAAGCTGATCGTCTATGGCGCCAACCGCAACGATGCGCTGATGCGCCTGCGCCGCGCGCTCGAAGAGTTCGTCATTCACGGCCCCAAGACGACGATCCCGCTGCAACAGGCGATCATCGAGGCGCCAGACTTCATCGACGGCAACTATTCGATCAAATGGCTCGAACGCTGGCTGGCGTCGCGGCAGGAGCCTTGAAACGCCCAGCGTGAGGCTTGCATTCGCGCAGCGTTTGGAGTGCGATACCCGGCGATGAGCCCGCCTCTCAAATCCCGGCTCGATCCCGATGTGTTGCTGCGCGCCTATGCCAGCGGCATTTTCCCGATGGCCGACAAGGCCGACAGCCCAGATGTCTTCTGGGTCGAACCGCGCCGCCGCGGCGTGTTGCCGCTCGATCGCCTCCACCTGTCGCACAGCCTTGCCACGACGCTGAAATCCGAACGCTTTACCCTCACTGCCGATCGCGCCTTCGATGCCGTGCTCGCAGGCTGCGCGG
>JBBQKM010000424.1:0-2022 GCA_038326915.1 Sphingomonadales bacterium | reverse complement strand
GTGACAGCAGCGCGGCGCTGGACCACCCGGCCGCCTTGGCAAGTTCGGCTTCGTCGGGCCGCTGGCCCAGCAGGCGCTTCGCCGGCGAAACACCGGTAACACCGCGGACAACAAGCAGCGATCCGAGCAGCCCCATCAGCGCGCCCGATGTGCCCTTTTGCCGAGCGGCAAGCACGCCGAGCAACGACCCCGCGACAATCGAGACACTGCGCTCCGGGCCGACCAAATTCTGCCGCGGCGCGATGCGGGTGCCGGGCGGTGACAGGTTTCCATCGATATCGAACATGTCTGGGTTCCTCGATTGTTATTCACGTTCAACCGGCATTCGGGTGCGCCGGTTCCGCGCCGTGGCGGTCAAGCCGGGCGACGAGCCGCTGCGATGCCCGCTGGCAGCATGCCGAGCCCGGCGCCGACAATACCGATCGCGGCCAGCGGTCGCAGCTGCGCCTCCAACCACAGGCTTTGTCGTCGCACCGCCTGGGGTTCCCGGTTTTCGATGGCGCCGTCGACGCGCGGTTCATAAAGATTGTCGGCCGTACCGGGCGGCGGCGCCTTGGCGCTGCGTTGGACGCGGCTGCCGAACAGCGCCATGGCCCGGTCGAGCACGCGCGGCGCCACCAGGTCGCCGACACCGGCACCAGCGCCGAAGCCGCCGACGGTCAGCTCGCGCCGCGGCGTAGCGGCGGCAAACAACACAGCGCGGGCAACGAGGCGCGGATCATAGATAACCGGCGGCAGCTTTGCCGGCTTGCCCATGCGATTGCGCGCGTGGTCGGGATAGGGGGTATGCATCGCCGACGGCTTGATCAGCGTGATCGACACCGGCAATTCATCGTGCAGCACTTCGGTACGCAGCGCGTCCGTAAAGCCCTTCACCGCGTGTTTCATCGCTGAATAGGGGCCTTGCAGGATCATCGCGCGGTCGCCGAGCACACTGCCGATGTTGATGATGGCGCCGCCGCGGCTGCGCAGATGCGCCAGCGCCGCCAGCGTGCCGTTGACAGTGCCCCAATAGCCAACGTCGAAAACCCTGCGCTGATCGGCGACAGGTGTCTGTACGAGCGTGCCGTAGGTGGCAGCGGCGGCATTGTTGACCCAGGTATCGAAGCCCCCGAAGCGCGCGATCGTCGCCGCGACCAGCCGGTCGGCAGCGTCGGGGTCGGCGACATCGACGGCAAGGATGCCCACATCGCCGCCGGCATCGGTCAGGCGTTGCTGGATATCGGCCAGCGCCGGCCCGTTACGGGCGGCAAGCATGACGCGAGCCCCTGCCGAAGCAGCAGCCTCGGCGATGGCAAGGCCGATCCCGCTGCTCGCGCCAGTGATGACGATGCGCTGTTGCGCAACGGATTTGAGACCAATCCGCATCGACTTTTCTCCAAGGCTTTTCGGTGTGCAGAACCCACACCAACGGCAATCGTTCACCGCCGGCGACAGGTTTTTTTCGTTACGCCATCGCCGTGCGACAAACGCGCCGCCTCCTCCAAAGCCTTGGAACCATGGCAAGTATCACGGTTTCTACCACGCAGACCCGGCGCCGATGCCGGGCTGTACCAGAAGGATGCTCCCCATGGCAGTACGTTTTGCAGCAACCCTGAATGCCTTTAATCGCGGAATCGAATCGACCCGTCCGGCAACCGCCGTTTCGATGATCGAGGATTGGGAAACCGCCCTTGCCGATATCGACACGCCCGGAACCAAGGGCATTGCCCGCGACCTGGCCGCCTTGCGCAAGCAGCTTGAAAGCAACGAGCCCGATGGCACCCGCGTCTCGGCAATCGTCGCGCGCCTGGGTGACGCAGTCACCAAGATCGCCGGCCGCGCGGAAACCAACGGTGAGAAGCTGAAAACGCTGGGTGAAGCACTTGCCGACGCCGGCGATGCCCAGGACGATGAGGAAGTGGACGCAGCAGCAGCCGCCAACCCAAAGCGTCGCAAGGCGAAGTAGCGCAGCAAGGCCGTCCGCGGTCGGCTTTTTCCGGGGCGATGTGCGCGCGGCACATCGCCCTGTCAACGCCGGTC
>JBBQKM010000423.1:0-2050 GCA_038326915.1 Sphingomonadales bacterium | reverse complement strand
CGGGTCGACGATCGGCAACATGCCGCAGTCGAGCAGCGCCGGCCGGGGATAGCGTTCCTCGTTGATGCAGCCGTTGACGACGCGCGGTGACAGCCAGCGCAGTTCCTCGAACACGGTGCGAATGGCCTTCTTGCCATTGGGGTTGGCCAGTGCCTTGTCGATCGTCGCGAGGGCAACAGGATCGGTGATCGTTGTCGACAGCGCCGGGATCACCCCGTCGGTCAACTCGATCGGGCGGAACTGGAACGACGCGAAATCCTCGAAAACCCGCGCCCAGCGCAGATTCTCGCGCGCCGCATCGGGATTGGCCGCCTCCGGGTGCTCGCGTTCATAGGCGTCGAGAATGCGGTCCATCGGCGCCGATGGCGACAGGAACAGCAGATAGGGATCGTCGAGCGCCTCGGTCGTTGCCGCATCGATGTCGCGCACCAATTTCTCGATCGCGGCGAGCGCCAGCAGCCGGCGCCCGGTATCGGCGAGCACCAGGTCGAGCCCGACGACGAGGATGATCTTGCCGGTCGCGACGATCGGTTGCCGCAGCACCGGGTTTCCCGCCTGCAGGCCGCTGACATCGAAGATTTCGATACGCCGCACCGGGGTCTGGTGCTGCTTGCACAGCCGATCAAGCATCGTCAGCAGCGACCAGGGCGCGTTGACGAGCAGCGACTTGCGGTTGAGCGTCTGGGTGCCGGCGGCGGCCATTTCCTCGTCGGTCTGCGTCGGCCTGACCCACAGCGATTTGAGGTCAACCATCGGATATTTCACCGCCTCGAGCGCGATGCCAAAGCCGCACAGGTCGCGCAGCACGCGCTTGACGATGAAGCGCCAGCCAAAGACGAGCAGCCCGGCAAGGATGAGCAGCGCGGTCGCCGATGTCGCGTCGAGGTTGCCGAGGCCGGGTTCGGGAAGGCCGATGCCGCGCTGGTTGCCGGGCGGGCCGCACAGCCGCGGCACGGCGGTAGCGGCGCAGCCGGGAATGGCGATGGTATCCGAACCGCGGCCGGCGATTTCGTTGAGCGTACCGGCGAAAGTCGTATCCGGCGCTTCGGCTGCGATGGTGGCAACGGCGGTTCCGGCGCCATCATTGGCATCACGGCCGCGTTCGAAGCCATAGGCGGTGGCGTGGCGATGGCGCGCGCCAGGGGCATAGCCAAAGCTCCAGAAAATGCCCTCCAGCCCGCGATCGGCGCGCTCGATTTCGCCATCATGGCCGTCGAGTGCGTGCAGCAGCGCCTGGCGCTGCTCGATCCGCCCGAGCCGGTGGCCGTCGGCCCAGAACGCCAGCATCGGCAGCACCGATAGGCACAGGCACAGTGCCACCGCCAGCTTGATGAATGCCGCCTGGGTGTCGGGGCCGAGCGCGCGGTCTTCGACGACCGGCTCCGGGCGGCCCAATTGCCAGTGCAGCGCCACGCCAGCACCGACGCGCAGCAGCATGGCAGCGACAAAGGCGATCACCGACCAGATGCCGCTCGCATCGACGGCGAGGATGACCAGCGCCGCGACGCCGGCGCCGACCAGCAGCCAGCGCCGCAGTTTGATGTAATCATCGCGGCGTGCCTGCTGCGGCCACAGCCGCGGCCAGCCGCGTTCGAACAGCGGCGCCAGCAGGCCGGAGCGATCGAGGCGGCGTTCATCGGCCCAGCCATGCTTGCCGACAACCGCCAGCCAGATGACCCAACCGATGCCGAACAACAGGCTCATCGATGCCCAGTCGATCAGGGCATGGCGGGCGGTGCGCGCCGATTGGGCATCGATGGCGTTGGTGGCGTAGTGGACAATCACGACCCAGCGCGAACCGGGGATCGGCGCCGCGACGAATTCACGATCGGCGCCATCGTAGAAACGGCTGAAGCGGGCAACATCCTTGCCGTGTGCGACCAGTGCGCGCAGACTGTCGCGCACGGCGTCGGCGCCGCCGAGCATCATCGACAGCCGTTCGGCGCCGGCGCGGTTGGGCGCCGAATGCATGATCACCGGCAGGCTGGGATCGCGGGTGTCGACGACCATCAGCTGATAGGGCGGCAGCACCGCCGGGTTGAGCAGATCG
>JBBQKM010000422.1:0-2055 GCA_038326915.1 Sphingomonadales bacterium | reverse complement strand
GACATCGGGCACTTCCACCACCGTCATTTCGGGCAGTCGGCGCCGCATCTCGGCCTGGGTGTCGCGGCTCAGCACATCGGATCGTTCGGCGCGCAGGCTGAGCACCGGCAGGCCCTGCAACGCCGCCAGCGCCGTCCACAGATCGGTGCCGGCATCGGCGTTGGGCAGGCGGAACGCCTCGGCGATACGTGGGTCGTAATCGAACACCACCCGCCCCGACGGCGTGAGCTTGCACAGCCGTTTGGCAAAGCCCAGCCAGTCGTGCAGGCTCCAGTTGGGGTAGATGTCGTGGTTGCGCGCCGCCAGATCGCGGGCGGCATGGATCCAGGTCGGCCAGTTCGCCTGGCGCCCGACATTGGCGCGCATGCGCTGCAGGCCGGCGGGTTCGATGGCCGGACCGATGTCGTTCAATATGGCACCGGCCATCGCCGGGCGGTGGCCGGTGGTCAGCATCAGCGCCAGCACGCCGCCGACCGATGAACCGATGGCGACAAAGCGGCCGATCTTGGCCGCGTCGATCAACAGCCCGAGATCGAGCAGATAGGTCATCGGCACATAGGTCAGCGAATCGCGCGGCCACGCCGATTCGCCGCGGCCGCGCAGATCGACCGCGACGATGCGCCACTGGCCGGCCAGATGTTCCCCCAACGCTTCGAAATCGGCGGCGGTGCGGGTCAGCCCGGGGATGCAGAGCAGCGTCGGGCGATCCGCGGGTACGCCGGAATCGGCGGCCAGTTCGCGCCAGTGCAGGCGCAGGCCGTCGCCCGACCAATAATAGCCGGCGGTCCACCCGGTATCCGGGGCTGCTGCTGCTGCCATGCCTGCCGCCCCCTTTCGATGACCGTCGATTTTTTTGACTCAGACTCAGTTGCCGCGCTATAAGCTGCGGTTCCCGGGGGGGATAAGGAAGAAGCAGGGCAGTGGCAACGCGCGCAATCGATTCCCGCATCGCAGAAACACGTGGGCTGAAGTCCGACCAGCGCGCCGAATCGCGCACCGACAGTCGTGCGCGCCGCTATGACCCGGCCGAAACCAAGCAGCGCGTCCTTGCCGCCGCGCATATGCTGTTTTCGACCAAGGGCTTCGCCAGCACCGGCACTGCCGACATCGCCCGCGAGGCGGATGTCTCCGAAGGCTCGATCTTCTATCATTTCGGGTCGAAAAAGGCGCTGCTCGCCGAACTTGGTGCGCGCCACGGCCAGATGATGATCGAGGCGATGGAAGGCGGCGACGCACTCGCGGATCTCGAACCCGGCATCATCATCCCGCGCGTCTTCGAATTCTGCCGCAACAACATGCTGTGGGAAGGCATCACCGGCTCCGAATGCGAAGTCGGCGTGCCGGCGATGGTGAAGAATGCCGACGCCGAACCCTTTTACCACGCCGCCAAGGCAACGACGACCGAATGGATCCATCGCCAGATGACCATCGCCATGGCCAAGCGCGGCATCACCGATGTCGATATCGAGCTTGCCGCATCGTTCACCCACCATATCGTCGGCGACGCCATCGAACGCATCCTGACCACGTCGGACCCCGCGGAATCGCAGCGTGTCGAACGCGAGACCGTCCGCTTCGTCCGCGCCGCCTGCGGCTATCCGACCGCCTGACTTGGCCGCATTCGCCCCGTCGCGGGCCATTCTCGAACTCGGCGACGCTTTTTACGATTCCGTCCGCCCGGCCGCGTTCCCGCAGACGATATTGCGTTTCCGCAACGATCGCGCCGCCGCGCAGATCGGCCTCGACGGGCTGAGCGACACCGACTGGATCGGCCATTTCGGGCGGTTCGCGCCGCTGCCGGGCAGCCTCGAGGCGCCGCTGGCGCTGCGCTACCACGGCCACCAGTTCCGCACCTACAACCCCGATCTCGGCGATGGCCGCGGCTTCCTGTTCGCCCAGTGCGTCGATGAGTCCGGCCGCTTGATGGACCTTGGCACCAAGGGCAGCGGCACGACGCCGTGGAGCCGCGCCGGCGATGGCCGGCTGACGCTGAAGGGCGCGGTGCGCGAGATCCTCGCCACCGAAATGCTCGAGGCGCTGGGCCTTGTGACATCC
>JBBQKM010000421.1:0-2062 GCA_038326915.1 Sphingomonadales bacterium | reverse complement strand
GACATAGCCATAAAGGATCAGCCCGATCGAGGGCGGGATCGTCGCCGTGATCAACGAACCGACCGCGATCACCGCCGCCGAAAACCCCTTGCTGTAACCCTTGGCCACCATGCTCGGCCCGAGGATGCGCGCTTCCATCGCCGCGTCGGCCACCGCCGAACCCGACACACCGCCCATCAGCGTCGACAGCAGGATCGCCACCTGCCCAAGCCCGCCCGCCATCCAGCCCACCGCCACATGCGCGAACTTGAACAGCCTGTCGGTGATGCCGCTCTCGTTCATCAGGTGGCCCGAGAGCACGAAGAACGGCACCGCCAGCAGCGGAAAGCTCTGGCTCATCGTCGCGATCTTCTGCACGCCGATCGACATCGGCATGCCCGTATTGGTCATGAAGAACACGAAGCCCGATATGCCGATGGCGAACGCCACCGGTGCGCCGAGGAACATCAGCACGAAAAAGATCGCCGTGATCAGCAGCATTTCGTCAGAGCTCCGACACGACGTTCATCTCGGTCTCGGACCGCGAATAGACCAGCGTTTCACCGTCGCGCCGGTGTTGCCAGGCCTTGACCATGTTGTAGGCGAGCGCCACGCCGAGCAGCACGCATCCCGCCGGTACCGCCGCGGTCACCCAGCCATAGCTCAGCCCGCTGTCGCCAAAACGCCGCTGCGTGTTCATCAGCGTCAGCCGGATGCCCTCCGAGGTCAGCACCGCAAAGAACACTAGGATCACCACCGACAGCGCCATTTCCAGCCAGAACCGCGCCCGGTGCGGCAAGTGCCGCACCAGAATGTCGATGCCCAGATGGCTCTTGGTCCGCATGGCGCGCGTCGCCCCGATCATGCACAGCCAGATGAACAGCAGCTGCGCCATGTCGACCGACCAGATCAGTGGGTGATCGAAAAACCGCGTCACCGCGGCCGAGAACACCAGGATCACGATGACGCCGAGCAGCAGGGCCGCCACGGCGAATTCGATCTGCGCGAGAATTTTGGGCATGGATGGTCTCCGGCCGGGGGGCAAAGCCGGAACTTCGCCCCCGGCCTTGAGAGATTACTCGGCGGCGATCTTCTGCACAGTGTCGCGCAGGGCGCCATAGCCCAGCTTGTCATAGACACCGGCCGTCGCCTTGCGGAACACCTCGGTGTCGACCTCGTTCACCGTCATGCCTTCGCCCTTGAGATCTTCCTCGATCTTGGCCAGCGCATCGCGGGTACCGTAGGAGCCGACATCGCCGGCGTTGAGCGCTTCGTCTCGCAGCACCTTCTGCAGGTCCGCCGGCAGGGTGTCGAACCAGCCGCCGCTGGTCACCATGCCGGTGATCAGGTTGATATGGCCGGTCTTGGTCAGGTACTTGGTGACTTCGAACAGCTTGATGCCCTGTCCAGCTGGCAGCTGCGCCTCGGCGGCATCGATCACATTCTGCTGCAGCGCCGAATAGACGTCGGCGAAGGGCATCGGCGTCGGCGTCGCGCCCATTGCGGTGATTGTCTCAACCCAGACCGGTGCGCCCGGGGTCCGCATACGGACACCCGCCAGATCGGCCGGAACGGCGACCGGAATCTTGGTCCACAGATGCCGTTCGCCCTGCCACCAGTTAAAGCTCAGCACCTGCAACTGTGCGCTATCGTGCAGCTTGGTGACCCACTCTTCAAACAGCGGCGACACTGCGACCTTGCGGACGCCGTCATAGCCATTGGCAAGGTAGGGCGCGCCCATGATACCGAATTCATTGACATACGTGGCGAGGCGCCCGCCATCGACGATCACCGCCACGGGAGCGCCGGCACGCGCCTGCTCCAGCACATCCTCGTCCGGACCAAGCTGCGAATTGGGGAACAGTTTGACTTCGATCCGGCCGCCGCTGGCGGCGTCGACACCGGTCACGAAACTTTCCAATCCCTTATAGAGCGGATCGGTGGTCGCCAACGCCGTATTGACGCTGAGCGTGTAATCGGCTGCAACAGCCGGCAGGCCTGCGGCGATCATCATCGCCCCCGCAGCCGCAAGGGTTCGCATGGCATTCATGTTCATGTCTTTCCTCCCAAAGGTCGGCAACTC
>JBBQKM010000420.1:0-2065 GCA_038326915.1 Sphingomonadales bacterium | reverse complement strand
GCTGTGCTTACCCTGCCAGCCGATTCCGGCGGCGGCGGCGAGCGGCTTTTCCATCACTGGCGCGGTATCGACGAACACCTTCAGCGGCGCATCCGGGGCCTGCGCCACCAGCCAGCGCGCCAGCGCCTTCAGACGCTTCTTGATGATGTCGTGATAATCCGACCCCTGCGCATAGACCGAAATGACCCCGGTATCGGGGTGGCCGGCATGGCGCCGCGGGTCGAGCGCCGGGGCATAGCTGGTGCCGAGCATGACGACCGACCGCACATCGGGCCACAACCCCGTCGCAGCGGCGCGGCGATCGGCGGTTTCGGCCATCCAAAGCATGTCGCCATGGCAGCCATCGGCGAGCCATTGCCGCAACCGTGCGCCGGCCAGCGGTGCGGCGCTCGCGGGTGCGATGCCGAAGGCGGCAAAGCCGAGCCGGGCGGCCTCAGCGGCAAGCGCGGTGCGGAAGGTGGCGGGGTCGATCATAGACCGTCATCCCGCTCAGTGATCAAACTGCCCCAGCCAGCCGGCGATATAGTCGCCGACCTTGATCTCGGTGGCGCCCCAGAACAGCCAATGCCCCGATCCGGCGATCTCGTGATAATCGACCGTGCCCGTCAGCTTGCGTGCCGTCGCGCGGCTGATGCCCGGCACGGTGATGCGATCCTCGGTGCCGACGATGACCAGCGCCGGCTTGTCGAGGCGGCGGTAGTCGACCTTGGTCGCCCCGGTGGCCGACACGCTCGGCAGCGTCATTTCGGCGAGCACGCGCCCTGAATCCCAGACGTGCGCCGCATATTCGGCGCGCGCGATATCGTCGGGAACGCCGTTGTAGATGCCCCACATCGCCGCATCGGGGCCAATCTGCGTCGGCGCCTTCCACCAGCCCCATTTCGTCATCAGGCCGCCCATGGTGCGCAGCGTCGCTGTCGACGGCACCAGCGTCGCCGCCGTCGCCGCGGTCGACAGCAGTACCAGCCCGGCGTGCGGCACCCGCGCGGCGACGATCTGCGCCAGCATGCCGCCCATCGAATGGCCGATGATCACCGGCGGTGCCGGCAGCTTCTCGATCTCGGCGACAAGGAACTTCGCATAATCCTCGACCGTCAGCGTGGCGATTTCGGGTGCCGGCGCCAGCGACGGGTCGCGATCATGCCAGGGCAGCGCCGGTGCCGTGACGCTGTAGCCGTCTGCTTCGAACCGCGCCTTCAGCCGTGCGAACGTCGCCGGCGTCGACCAATAGCCGTGGATGCAGAACAGCGGCGGCCGCATCAGCAGCAGACACCCGTCGAGGCCAGCACCGCCAGCGTGACAAGATCGGAGGCGGTCGCCGTCATCGGCGCGATCTGGATCGGCCGGCTCATATTGACCAGCAATGGCCCGATGACACGGCCGCCGGCGACTTCCTTCAACAGCTTGGCCGCGATATTGGCCGAATGCAGACCCGGCATGATCAGCACATTGGCCGGCCCCGACAGGCGGCTGAACGGATAAAGTCCGCGCATCGCCGGGTTGAGCGCGACATCAGCCGACATTTCGCCTTCATATTCAAAGCCGACGCGGCGTTCATCGAGCAGTTTCACCGCGCCGCGCAGATTGCCGACGAATTCGCCCGGCGGATTGCCGAAATTGGAATAGCTGACAAAGGCGACGCGCGGTTCCTGGCCCAACCGCCGCGCCACCGCCGCGGTCTGTTCGGCGATATCGGCAAGCTGCGCGGCATCGGGGCGTTCGTTGACAGTGGTGTCGGCGATGAAGATCGTATCGGTCTTGCCGACGAGCATGTGGATGCCGAACGGGCGATGCCCCTCCGATGGGTCGATGACCTGGCGGACCTGGCGGAAGGTCGTCGCGAAATTGCGCGTCACGCCGGTCAGCATGATGTCGGCCTCGCCGAGTTCGACCAGCATCGCGCCAAAGATATTGCGTTCATGGTTGACCATGCGCTGCACGTCGCGGAGCAGGTGGCCGCGGCGCTGCAGCCGCGCATACAGGCGTTCGACCATGCGCGGCACCAACGGGCTGATGCTGCTGTTGTGGATCTCGTACGCATCGACGTCGGGCACGCCGATCCGCG
>JBBQKM010000419.1:0-2113 GCA_038326915.1 Sphingomonadales bacterium | reverse complement strand
GCCTGTCGCCCCTGCTGCGGACGCCGCTTGTCGCCTCGCTGACGCGCGACGGCCTGCTGCGCATGGACCCCGAGATCGCCCATGGCGCGACCATCAATGCGCTGCGGCTCGGCCTGGCGCCCGAGCAAGATGGTGCCGATCCGCCGGAGCTCAAGACCACCCTTGCCGGGCTGGAACTGTCCAACCCGATCGGCATGGCCGCAGGTTTTGACAAGAATGGTGAGGTGCCGCGTCCGCTGGCGCTCATGGGCTTCGGCATGGTCGAAGTCGGCACGGTGACACCGCTGCCGCAGCCCGGCAATGCCAAGCCGCGCCTGTTCCGCATTCCGGCCATTGAAGGCGTCATCAATCGCATGGGCTTCAACAATGATGGCCATGACGAGGTGTTCCGGCGCCTGTCGGGTGTCCGCGTTCCCGCTGCGCTCGGCATCAACATCGGCGCCAACAAGACCAGTGAGGACTTTGTCGCCGACTACGCCAGGGGTGTCGCGCGTTTCGCTGGCATCGCCGACTATCTGACGGTCAACATTTCCTCGCCCAATACCCCGGGCCTGCGCGATCTGCAGCAGGAAGAGGCCTTGCTGCGGCTGCTGCAGGCGGTCCTCGCCGTTCGCGCCAAGGCTGCCGTCCGTGTCCCGGTGTTCCTCAAGATCGCGCCGGATCTCGACGAGGCGGCCATGGACGCCATCGCCAAGGTTATCGCCACCACCGATCTCGACGGACTGATCGTCTCCAACACCACGATCACGCGCGACGCGGTCAAAGGCTTGGAGCACGCTGAAGAGACGGGCGGTCTTTCCGGCAGGCCCTTGTTCGACCTGTCAACCCGCCGTCTGGCGCAGATGCGGCAGCGCACAAGCCTCGCAATTATCGGCGTCGGTGGCATCCATTCGCCACAGTCGGCCCTCGCAAAATTCGAGGCCGGTGCCAATGCGATCCAGCTCTATTCGGCGCTGGTGTTCGGCGGTCTCGACCTGCTCGAACGCATCAAGCGCGGCCTCGCCGCCGCTGTTCGTTCCGACGGCAAGACCAATATTGCCGAACTTGTCGGGCGCAAGACCGACGACTGGGCGGCCGGACGGGCTACCCTGTAAACAGCTGCGGCAGCTTCCAGCGCGTCGCGATGAAAAAGATGGTCGCGCGCGTGACGAAGAACAGGTTGATGGCGATCCATAGCCCGGCCACGCCAAACGCCGATTGCAACAACAGCGCGGCGACAATGTAGATCGCGAAGCTCGCAACCATACCGTTGCGAATGATGGTGTTGAGCGTGGCTCCGCTCATCACCCCGTCCATGACGAAGGCCGGCATGCCGGTGAATGGAGCGATCGCCGCGAAGGCGAGAAATTGCTTTGCCCCGGCATGGACGTCCGGGCTGGCCGTCATCACCGAGATCAGTGCATCGCCACCGAACCAGAACAGCATCGCGAGTGCTGCCGACACGACCACGCCCCAACCCAGCGTCAGCATTAATGCGCGCTCAAAGGCGGGACGAAAGTTGGCGCCCACTGCCTTGCCGCATAGCTGCTCGGCCGCCTGGCCCTGGCCGTCGAGAAAGAAGGCGCTGATCATCAGGAACTGCATCAGCAGCGCATTGCTGGCGAGGCTGAGCTCGCCCACGCGTGACGTCTGCGCCGTGAACCAGGCGAACGCCGCCATCAGTGCTGCAGATCGGATCGTCAGGTCGCGGCTGAGGGCGAACAGGCGCACCAGTGCGGCAACATCGACGAGGCGATCCCACGCCACGAGCTGCCGCGCTCGCTGATAGCCGCCGAAGTGACGCAGCACCAGAATGACCCCGGCGCCGGCCGCGACGATGTGGCCGATCACCGCCGCCAGCGCGGCACCTGCGACGCCCCAGTGAAAGACGAACACGAAGAAGAGACTGAGCACCACATTGATGCCGTTGACCAGCATCTGCAGCGCCATCCCTGACCTTGCCGCGGCACGGCCGTAGAACCAGCCCAGCAATGCGTAGTTGATGAGGACGAACGGCGCCGACCAGATGCGTACAGCCAGATAGGTATTGAAGGCGGGCGCGACGGTGGCGCTGGCGCCGAGTACGCTGGACAGTGCCCATTGCAGCGGCCAGGTGAGGGCGATCAGTCCGATG
>JBBQKM010000418.1:0-2115 GCA_038326915.1 Sphingomonadales bacterium | reverse complement strand
ATGACGGCCGCGGCGGCTGGGAAACGGCGCGCGCCGAACTTGGTTAGCGCCCGGTCTGGCCGCGGTGCATCAGCCTAGCATCGGCGAGCACCAGCGCCACCATCGCCTCCATCACTGGCGCGGCGCGGATGCCGACACAGGGGTCGTGGCGGCCCTTGGTGACGATATCGGTGGCGGCGCCATCGCGAGTGATGGTTTCGACGGGCGTCAGGATCGATGATGTCGGCTTCAGCGCCATGCGGACCACGATCGGCTGGCCGGTCGAGATGCCGCCGGCGGTGCCGCCGCTGTGATTGGCGAGGAACTGCGGGCCGTTGTTGCCGGGCCGCATCGCATCGGCGTTGTCCTCACCGCGCAGCCGCGCCGCGGCAAAGCCGTCGCCGATCTCGACCCCCTTGACGGCGTTGATGCCCATGCACGCCGCCGCCAGCTGGCTGTCGAGCTTCATGTAGAGCGGCGAGCCCCAGCCAGCCGGCACGCCGGTGGCGGTGCATTCGACGATGGCCCCCAATGACGACCCGGCCTTGCGCGCCGCATCGAGCGCTGCCTCCCATTGCGCGGCGGCAACGGCATCGGGGCAGAAGAAGGGGTTGCGATCGATTTCGGCATCGTCGAAGCGGCTGGGGTCGATGGGAATGCCGCCAAGCTCGACGAGATAGGCCCGCACCCGCACCTCGGGGATCACCGCCCGCGCCACCGCGCCGGCGGCGACGCGCGACGCGGTTTCGCGCGCCGACGATCGTCCGCCGCCGCGCGGGTCGCGATGGCCGTATTTGGCGTCATAGGCATAATCGGCATGGCCGGGGCGATAGGCCTTCGAAACGTCCGAATAATCCTTCGACCGCTGGTCGACATTCTCGATCATCAGGCTGATCGGCGTGCCGGTGGTCAGCCCTTCGTACACTCCCGACAGGATGCGGACCTGGTCGGGCTCCTGCCGCTGCGTCGTAAAGCGCGAGGTGCCCGGCCGCCGCTTGTCGAGCCAGGGCTGGATATCGGTTTCGGATAGGGCGAGGCCGGGAGGGCAGCCATCGACGACCGCACCGATGGCCGGCCCGTGCGATTCGCCCCAGGTGGTGAAGCGGAAAAGATGGCCGAAGCTGTTGCTCATCGGCCCCTCTCCCCCTGGGGGAGAGGGAGGGGCCCGCCCGCGCCTTCGCGGGTGGGAGGGTGAGGGGTGGCGCGCAGCGCATGCAGGATGGCGCGCACAACGCCATCGGTGTTGGTCAGCACATCTTCGTTCCAGAACCGCAAAACCCTGAATCCTTCGCCTGCGAGCCACGCCGATCGCCGCTCGTCATATGCAACGGCATCGGCGTGTTGGCCACCATCGGCTTCGATCACCAGCCGCGCCTCGATACAGACGAAATCGGCGATATAGTCACCGATCCAGGTCTGCCGCCGAAATTTCCAGCCGTCGAGGCGGTGCCCCCGCAACTGCGCCCAAAGCCGCTTTTCGGCGTCGGTGGACAGTTTGCGAAGCGCGCGGGCCCGATCGAGCGTATCAGCGCCGTCCGGTCGCTTCACCACCCCCTCTCCCCGAAACGGGAGAGGGGCAGGATCAGGCAACGCTGATATCCGGCGCGTCCTCGGCCTTCATGCCGATGACATTATACCCCGCGTCGACATGGTGGATGTCCCCCGTCACGCCGCTGGCGAGGTCGCTGAGCAGATAGACGCCGGCGCCGCCGACATCCTCGATCGTCACATTGCGGCGCAGCGGCGAGTTATATTCGTTCCATTTGAGGATATAGCGGAAATCGCCGATGCCGCTGGCGGCCAGCGTCTTGATCGGGCCGGCGGAAATGGCGTTGACGCGGACATTCTGCGGCCCAAGGTCCATCGCCAGATATTTGACGCTGGTTTCCAGCGCCGCCTTGGCAACGCCCATCACGTTGTAATGCGGGATGACCTTTTCGGCGCCATAATAGCTGAGCGTCAGCAGCGAGCCGCCGTTGGGCATCATCGTGATCGCGCGCTGGGCGATGGCGGTAAAGCTGAACACGCTGACGTTCATGGTCAGCAGGAAATTGTCGAGGCTGGTGTCGACATAGCGGCCGCGCAGTTCGTTCTTGTCCGAAAATCCGATGGCGTGGACGAGGAAGTCGATCGACC
>JBBQKM010000417.1:0-2118 GCA_038326915.1 Sphingomonadales bacterium | reverse complement strand
GGCCCCGTCGCCATCGACCTGGCAGCGCGCACGGTCGAGGTCGATGGCCGCCGCGTCGGCCTGACCGGCAAGGAATATGCGATCCTCGAGATGCTGTCGCTGCGCAAGGGCATGACGCTGACCAAGGAAATGTTCCTCACCCACCTTTACGGTGGCCGCGACGAACCCGAACTGAAGATCATCGACGTGTTCATCTGCAAGCTGCGCAAGAAGCTGCACCAGGCTGGTGCGCCGGCGTCGGGCTGCATCGAAACAGTCTGGGGCCGCGGCTATTCGCTGCGCGATCCGCAGACGGAACGGGTGCCCGCCGTCGCCTGATCCCCTTGGCTGCGCGTCGCTAACGTTTGCGAACGAACTCGGCGCGCAGCACCAGGCCCTTGATGCCATCGAACCGGCAATCGATCTCCTGGTCGTCGCCGGTCAGCCGGATCGACTTGATCACCGTCCCGCGGCTCAGCGTCTGGCCGGCGCCCTTGACCTTCAGATCCTTGATCAGCGTCACGCTGTCGCCATCGGCGAGGATATTGCCGACCGAATCGCGCACTTCGACCGCCGCGACCGGCGCCGGGATGGCCGCTGCCGGCAGCCATTCGCCGCTGGCTTCATCATAGACATAGTCATCACCGCTCATCGTTTCGCGTCCTTCACAATGCGTTTGCGGCCCCCATACGCCCCGGAAGGTGACGTTGTCGCCCCTTGCGGCTAGGGTGGGCAAAAGGACAGGCCATGAAACCCCGGACGATGCTCGCCAAGGCCGATGTGCCCGGCGGTGGCGAATTGAAGCTTTACGAACGCGACGGCGCCTTTTCGATCATGCTCGGCAGCAACGAGCTGATGAACAGCCGGCTGAGCGGTTCCGAAGCGGCGCTGGCGACCCTCGCCTGGGACAGGATGCCCAAGGGCGCTTGGCCAAAGCTGCTGATCGGCGGGCTCGGCATGGGCTTCACCTTGCGGGCGGCGCTGGCAGCCATGCCCGCCGATGCCGAAATCGTCGTTGCCGAGCTGGTCCCCGCGGTCGTCGAATGGGCGCGTGGGCCGATGGCGGCGCTGTTTGCTGGCAGCCTCGATGATCCGCGCGTCACCGTCATCGTCGCCGATGTCGCCGAATTGATCGAGGCGCAGCAGAAACGCTGGGACGGTATCCTGCTCGATGTCGACAATGGCCCGGAAGGGCTCAGCCGGCCGGGCAACGACTGGCTGTACCGGCGGCCCGGCCTGATCGCCATCCGCCAGGCGTTGCGCGCCGGCGGCGTGCTGGCGGTCTGGTCTTCGGCGCCCGATGGCCCGTTCACCAACCGGCTGAAGCGATCGAATTTCGCCGTCGAGGAAAAGGTCGTGCGCGCCAATGGCGATCGCGGCGGTTCGCGGCACGTGATCTGGCTGGCCGTGCCCGAGTGGAAATAGCGATCAGTGACGCGGCCGGCTGAGGCCGCGGACGATGCCGCGCAGGGTGCGCACCTCGCCGGCCGAATATTCGGGCCGGGTGAACAGGTTGCGCATCAGCAACCGCGCGGCGGCGGCGCGGCCGGGGACCGGGTTGTAATAGCCATTGGCGCGCAACTGTTCGTCGATGGCGGTAATCAGCCCTTCCAGTTCCTCATGCGGCGCCGGGCCGTCGTGGTTGACCAGCGTCGCCTCGGCCATGGCCGATCCCTGGCGTGCCCATTCATAGGCGGTCACCAGCACCGCCTGGGCAAGATTGAGCGAGCCGAAATCGGGGTTGACCGGAATGGTCAGGATCGCGTGCGCCACGGCAAGGTCTTCGGTTTCCAGCCCGGTGCGTTCGGGGCCGAACATGATGCCGCCCGGAGCCGCTGGCGACCCATCGCCATGCTGTGCCGCCAGGCCGTGAAACTCCGCCGCTGCCTGCGCGGGGGTGACGACGCGGCGGATCAATTCACGATTGCGGACGGTCGTCGCAAAGACCAGCGACAGCCCTGCGCAGGCGTCGGCAACACTGTCGTAGACCCGGGCGTTTTCCAGCACGACATCCGCGCCACTGGCGGCCGGGCCGGCATCGGCATTGGGCCAGCCATCGCGGGGCGCCACCAGCCGCAGGTCGGTCAGCCCGAAATTGAGCATGGCGCGCGCGCAGGCGCCGATGTTCACGCCAAGCTG
>JBBQKM010000416.1:0-2124 GCA_038326915.1 Sphingomonadales bacterium | reverse complement strand
GATCACGCCGGCGCAGCAGGCCGCCTATCAAAGCGCGCTGCCTGACTTTGTGCTCAATGCCTATGCCGACCGCCTGTATGATTATTCCGACGCCAGCCTGAAAACGCTGCGCACCAGCGCGCGCGGCGGCATGACCGATGTGGCAACCCGTGTGACCCGCCCCGGTGGCCAGCCGGTCAATGCGGTCTGGCAGGTCAAGAAAACCGCCGCCGGCCAGAACGTCATCAACAACCTGACCGTGCAGGGCATCAACCTGTCGTTGACGCAAGAGGCGGATTTCAACGCCTATATCCAGAAAAACGGCTTCGACGCGCTGGTGACGTTCTTGAAGGGCGCCAATTCGAAATCGCTGGCGACGCGGGCAGCAAGCTGACCAGCCGGCTCCTGATCGCCGAAACGGCCTTCATCCACCCATCGGCGCAGCTGTATGGCCATGTTTCGGTCGGCGAAGGCGCGTCGGTGTGGTGCAACGCCGTGGTGCGATCGGAAGTCGCGCATGTGGCGATCGGTGAGTACGCCAACGTCCAGGATTTCGTGATGATCCACACCGATCCCGGCAAACCGGTGACCATCGGTGCGTACAGCTCGATCACCCATCACGCGACGCTGCACGGCTGCACGATCGGCGACCATTGCCTGATCGGCATCAACGCGACGATCTACAATGGCGCGGTCATCGGCAGCGGCTCGATCGTCGGCCAGCACGCCTATGTGAAGGATGGCACGATCATTCCGCCCAATTCGATCGTCGTCGGGTCGCCGGCGACGGTGATCCGCACCCGCGACAGCCGGCTGGCCAACCGCATCAACGCCGAATTCTATGTCCGCAACGGCGCCGCCTATAAACGCGGCGAGCATCGCGCTTGGGATGGGCCCGAGTTCGAAAGCTGGTTCGGCGACATGATGAAGAGCCTCGCCGCCGAATATGCCTAGAGTTCGGGGCACAGCGCCGCTAAGGCTGCGGCCATGAGCAAGCTTCACCTCGTTTTCGGCGGCCGCGTCAGCGACCCCCAGGCCACCGATTTCATCGAAGCCGACAAGCTCGATGTTGTCGGCATCTTTCCCGATTATGCCAGCGCCGAAACCGCCTGGCGCGCCAATGCCCAGCGCACCGTCGACGATGCGACGATGAAATATGTCGTCGTCCACCTGCATCGCCTGCTCGAGCCCGGCAAGCCAGCCTGACGTATTGCGCGGGATAGCAAGGCCCGCCCCCACCGCCTAGATTGCGGCCGGGGAGTGACCGCAATGACCTTGAGCCTGAGTTTCGGCACGATTTTTGCCAATGTTGCCCGTGCTGTCGACCCGGCGCACCCGGCCACCATCCACGGCGACACGGTGACCAGCTGGGGCGATTTCGACCGCCGCACCAACGCCGTCGCCGCCGCCTGCCACGCCGCCGGCGCCGTGCCGGGCGACCGTATCGCGCATCTGATGCGCAACAGCCCGGCCTATCTGCAGACAACGATCGCCGGGTTCAAGGCGCGGCTGGTGCATGTCAACATCAACTACCGCTACACCGGCGAGGAACTGTTCTACATTCTCGACAACAGTGACGCTGCGGTGCTCGTCTATGATGCCGAGTTCGAGCCACTGGTCGCGAGCATCCGCGACCGGCTGAACGTGAAGCTGTTTCTGCAAGTCGGCGGCGTAACCCCTGAATATGCGCGTGATTTCGAAACCGTCGCCCAAGGCCCGGCGGACCTTGCCGAGCAGGCGCATGCCCCTGACGACATGCTGTTCATCTATACCGGCGGCACCACCGGTATGCCCAAGGGCGTGATGTGGGACCAGGGCGCGCTGTCGGCGATGATGATGGCCGGCGCCGGCATCCCGCCCGACATCGATCTCGAAGGCTATCTGGATCGCGTCCGCGGCGGCACCGGCCGCTATCGCGCGCTGGTCATGCCGCCGTTGATGCACGGCACCGGCTTCATCATCGCGGTCAGCACATTGTCGCGCGGTGGCACCGTCGTCACCCTGCCCGGGGAGGCGTTCGAGCCCGAACTGGCGGTCGACACCTGCCAGCGGCTGGCCTGCGACTATACCGTCATCGTCGGCGATGCCTTTGGCCGGCCGCTGCTGCGCGCGCTCGATGCCGGCCATGGCAGCATCGCGTCGCTG
>JBBQKM010000415.1:0-2125 GCA_038326915.1 Sphingomonadales bacterium | reverse complement strand
TTTCCGCCCCGAGTTCCTCAACCGGCTCGACGAGATCGTGCTGTTCCAGCGGCTGGGCGAAAGCGCGATGGCGCCGATCGTCGATTTGCAGGTGGCGCGCGTCCAGGGGCTGCTCAAGGATCGCAAGGTGACGCTCAACCTGACCGATGCGGCGCGGCGCTGGCTGGCGCGGGTCGGCTATGATCCGGTCTATGGCGCGCGGCCGCTGAAGCGGACGGTGCAGAAACACCTGCAGGATCCGCTGGCCGAACTGATCCTGAAGGGCGAAATCCCCGATGGCTCGACGGTCAATGTCGATGAAGGCGATGGCCGGCTGGCGCTGCAGCCGGCCTGATCGCGATCAGTTGCCGGCCGGCCGGGTCATGTTGTCTTCGACCAGCTTGCGGCTGTCGTTTTGATTGACGTCGTCGATATAGGCCCATTGCGCCTTGGTGTGGCAGGTCTTCTTGGTGCGCACCAGGCTGCCGGTTTCCAGATCCTTGCGGCAGACCATCTGCTGCATCGGATCGGGCGTGGCGGTGACCGTGGCGGCCGGCGTCGCCGGGGTTTCGGCGGCGCTGGCTGGCGTGGCCAGCGTGGCGGCAATGGCAAGGCCGATCAGAACAAGCTCGCTACGCATCAATGGCTCCCGAAATTGACAGTGTCTTGATAACCCGGGGGGCGGCCCGGCGGCAAGACGGCTTTGTTGTTGCCGCCGCACCCTATCGCCGTCAAATGTCGGGGCCATGACAAACCCCGTCCCCGATCCGGCCCTGGTTGCGATGGTGCGCGACCCCTTGTGGTTCGCCGATCGCTATGATCCCGGCCATGATGCGTGGCATTTCCGGCGGCTGTCGCGCGACGATCATCGCGCCGCGACCTTCCTGACCGATGAATATCTGCCGGCACAGGGCGCGCCGCTGGTTGTCCGCCGGGCCGATGCCAGTGCGGTCGGCGCCGGCGCCGCGCCACTGCACTTCATCTTTCATTCGGCGTTCTGCTGTTCGACCGTGCTGGCGCGGGCGTTCGATGCGCCGGGGCTGGCGATGGGGTTGAAGGAACCGGTGCTGCTCAACGATCTTGTCGGCTGGCAGCATCGCGGCGGCACCGCGCGGGCGATTGCGCCGGTGCTCGATGACGGGCTGGCGCTGCTGGCGCGGCCGTTTGCCCCCGGCGAGGCGGTGATCGTCAAGCCGTCGAACCTTGCCAATGGCCTGGCCCCGGGGATGCTGACGATGCGCCCCGAGGCGCGGGCGTTGCTGCTGCACGCGCCGCTGCCGGTGTTCCTCGGCTCGATCGCCAAAAAGGGTATGACCGGGCGGCTGTGGGTGCGTGACCTGCTCGTCAAGCAATTGCGCGAGGGGCTGCATCCCTTTGGCTACACGATCGACGATTACCTCGGCCAGACCGACCTGCAGGTCGCGGCGATGACCTGGCTGGCGCAACAGGCGCTGTTTGCGCGGATTGCGGCACAGTTTCCGGGGCGGGTGCGGAGCATCGATTCGGAACGGCTGATGGCCGATCCGGCAGCGGCGCTGGCGGCACTGGCAGCGTTGTTCGCGGTGCCGCTTGATGTGGCGGCGGTGCTCGCCGGGCCGGCGTTTACCCGCCATTCCAAATTCGGCAGCGATTTCAGTGGCGAAGCCCGGCGCGCCGAGATCGATGATGCGGCGCAGGGCCATGCCGACGAGATCGCCAAGGCGGTGTTCTGGGCGGAAAAGGTCGCCGAGGCGGCGGGCGTGCCGATGGTGCTGCCGGCGGCGTTGTAGCCCTTGCCCGGCCAAGGGCCGCCACATTCGTACAAATGAAAAGGGCGGGTCTTTCGACCCGCCCTTCGCATTTTGCCGTGGACCGAAGTCTTAGAACTTCAGGCCGAGCTGCACGGTGTAGCGGCGGCCCAGCGCGTCGTAGGTCGACGGGAAGGTGTTGCCGCTGTTGAACGACGTCGAGCCGGCGGTGCTGCCGACGATCGGCGGCTGGCGGTCGAACAGGTTGTTCACGGTGACGATCATCGTGAGCATCTTGGTCACGCTGAACCGGCCGCTCAGGTCGATGGCATCGTAGGGCTTGATATTCTGGAAGTCCGGGAAGAACGCACCGCCATCGATGGCGTCCTGCGGTTCCTGGATCATGCCAGACAGGTGGC
>JBBQKM010000414.1:0-2127 GCA_038326915.1 Sphingomonadales bacterium | reverse complement strand
CATGTGCTGAAACGCATGCTCGAGCTTTATGCCGATCGCGGCTGGCGCCCGCTGATGGCGCCCGAGCTTGAATTCTACCTCACCGCCGTCAACCCCGATCCCGACCTGCCGCTGACCCCGCCCGCTGGCCGGTCGGGCCGTGCCGAAACCTCGCCGCAGCCCTATGGCCTCGAAGCCATCACCGAGCATGAGGATCTGATCGAGGCGATCTACGAATTTTCGGAAGCCGCGAATCTGAACCTCGACACGATGATCCACGAGGCCGGGACGGCGCAGCTCGAGATCAATTTCGTCCATGGCGATCCGATCCGCGTCGCCGACCAGGTGCTGCTGTTCAAACGCATCGTGCGGCAAGTGGCGCTGAAGCACGGCGTCTACGCGACCTTCATGGCCAAGCCGATGGAGCATCAGCCGGGCAGCGCCATGCACCTGCATACATCCGTCGTCGATATTTCCACCGGCACCAATTTGTTCGCCGGCGACGATGGCAAGGACAGCGCCATGTTCCGCCATTTCGTCGGCGGGCTGCAAACCTATCTGCCCGAGCTGGCGCCGATGTTTGCCCCCAATGTCAACAGCTTCCGCCGGATGCGGCCAAGCCACAGCGCGCCGATCAACGTGCAATGGGGCAATGACAACCGCAGCTGCGGCCTCCGCGTGCCGATCTCCGACCGCGAGAACCGCCGCATCGAAAACCGCCTGCCCGGCGCCGATGCCAACCCTTATCTGGCGATGGCGGCGGCGCTGGTAGCGGGCTATCTCGGGATGATCGACCATATCGAGCCGACCGACAAGGCGCTCGGCAACGCCTATAATTACGAACGCACCCTGCCCCGCACGCTCGAGGAAGCGCTCGAACGCTTCAACAATTGCGACAAGGTGCGCGCGCTGGTTGGCGATTATTTCTTCCGCGCCTTTACCGCGATCAAATCGTCGGAGCTGGAGGCGTTCCAGGGTGTCATCAGCTCGTGGGAGCGCGATCACCTGCTGCTCAAGGTGTGAACGACACGCTCGCCATGGCGCAGTCGTGGTATGCCGCGACCGCGCACCCCGCCCCCGCCCTGCCGACGCTGGCGGGCGAAATCACCGCCGATCTCGCGATCATCGGCGGCGGCGCGACTGGCCTGTCCGCGGCGCTCCACGCTGCCGAAGCGGGGATGCGCGTCGTGCTGCTGGAGGGCGGCCGCATCGGCTGGGGCGCATCGGGGCGCAACGGCGGCCAGATCATCCCGGGGTTGCGCAAGGGCGCCGCCGAACTGGTCGCGGCGTTCGGCCCTGAGCGGGCGCGGGCGCTGTTCGATCTGGCGCTGGCGGCGCGGCAATTGGTGCTGGCCCGCATCGAACGCCATGGCATCGCCTGCGATCTGCGGCTGACCGGGCATCTCTATGGCGCGGTAAAATCCAGCCAGTTGCGCGATTTCGACGCCGAGCTTGCCGCGCTCGACACCGTCATGGGCTATCACCAGACCCGGTCGCTGAACGCAGCCGAGGCCGGCGCAGCGGTCGCCACCCCTTATCATGGCGCGCTATTCGATGCCGGCGGCGGGCATTTCCACACGCTCGACTATACGCTCGGACTGGCGGCGGCCGCACGCGATGCCGGGGCGCAGCTGTTCGAACACAGCGCCGCGCTGGCGCTCAATCGGCACGCCGGTGGCATCACCATCCGCACCGCCGCCGGCCAAGTGCGCGCCACACAGGCCATCCTCGCCGGTGACGCGCTGCTCGCCGGGCTCTCCGCCCGCGTCAACCACCGCATCATGCCGGTCGCCAACTATATCGTCACCACCGCGCCGCTGCCCGATCCGGCCGCGATCATCCCGTCCGACGCCGCGGTGTCCGACGCGCGCTTTGTCGTCAATTACTTCCGCCGCACATCAGATGCCCGGCTGATGTTCGGCGGCGGCGAACGCTACTCGCGCACGCCGCCCGCCGATATTCGCGGCTTTGTCCGGCCCTTCCTCGAACGGACCTTTCCGCAACTCGCCGGCGTCGCGCTCGATCATGGCTGGGGCGGGCTGGTTTCGGTCACCCGCAGCCGCCTGCCCGATATCGGCCGCGACGGACCGGTGCTCTGGGCGCATGGCTATTCGGGGCAAGGCGCGATCCTTTCGACCCTTGGCGGCC
>JBBQKM010000413.1:0-2153 GCA_038326915.1 Sphingomonadales bacterium | reverse complement strand
CTCGTGCTGTTCGTGCGGGTCTGTTCCGATCCCGCGATGGGCGCGCCGACGAAGATGACGGCCAACACGATGCCGACCGTCAGGAACAGCAGGATCGGCAGATACTGGGTGGCAATTTCGGACATGGCCGCAAACGGGCTTTCGCTGATGGAGTCGCGTCGCTGGGCCTTCTATGCCCGGGGGTGCGCGAGGGCAAGGGCGGCGCGGCCTGTCGCGTCATCATGGAGCAGGCCCGCCATTACCGTCACCCCGGCGTAGGCCGGGGGCCAGATACCACGATTTCACCCACATGTGCGCCCAAATCGGCAATCTCGTGGTTTATGGGCCCCGGCCTACGCCGGGGTGACAGTGTGCTCGTAAAATCGTCCGCGCCGATGACGCCACAAACCTCAGTCATCATCCTCCGGATAGCTGAACGGATTGGTGTCCTTGGGCTTCGTCGGCAGCGGCCCGCGCGGCAGCGGCGCGTCGCGTTCGGCGGCATTCCACAGGAACGTCGCCATGATCACCGCGGCCTGGCGCAGGTCGGCGAGTTTCAGATGGTCGAAGGTATCGACGTCGCTGTGGTGCGTCCGGCTCATGTAATCGAGCGGGTCCTGGACGAACTGGTAGCCCGGCAGCCCGACGCTCTGCAGGAACACATGGTCGGTCCCGCCGGTCTTGCTGCTGACGACGGCGGTGGCGCCCATGCCGGCGAACGGCGCCAGCCATTCGCGGAAGATCGGCGCGACGCCCTGGTTGCCCTCGGTATAGATGCCGCGGATCTTGCCGCTGCCATTGTCGAGATTGAAATAGGCGGCAAGCTCGCCATAGCCCGGCTTGGGGGTGATCGGGAAACTGCGCGGCCAATTGGCATAGGGGCCGAGCTTCGCCTTCGCCGGATCGGTCTCGGCCGGGCGGCTGGCAAGGTGCTGGTCGATATACGCAAGGCTGCCGAGCAGGCCCTGTTCCTCGCCATTCCACAGCGCAAAGCGGATCGTGCGCTTGGGGCGAACCCCCAGGCTGGCGAGGATGCGCGCTGCCTCCATGACCACCGCCGACCCGGCGCCATTGTCGCCGGCGCCATCGGCCGCCACCCAGCTGTCGAGATGCGCCCCGGCCATGACATAGCCGGCCTTCGGGTCGCTGCCCGGAATTTCGGCGATGATGTTGTTGGCGCGGATATCGGCCTCGTGGAAGGTCACGCGGCTGTCGACTTCGAGCGTCACCACCCCGGATTTCGCCAACCGGGCCAACCGACGATAATCCTCGGCGGCGAGCTGGATGCCCGGCACCTTGCGCTTGTCGTCCATGCGATAGCCATAGCCTTCGCCCGAAACGAGGCCGCCGTCGCGATACGACTGGCTGGCCCAGGCCCGCGCGCCTTCGGTCGCCAGAAAAGCATCGAGCCGCGCGTCGAATGCCCGGCGCTGGATGCGCTTTTCGGCCTGCGCCGCGTCGGTCACCGGCAGGTCGAAGCTGTCGAGCTTGCGGATGTCCTCGTCGGTGTAGCGCTGGAACGCCGGCTTGGCCGGTTCGCTGCCGTCGCCGGGCTGCGACACCAGCACGATCTTGCCGGCCAGCTTGCCGCGCCATTTGTCGAAATCGCTGTCCTTGGCCATCGGCGCCACG
The DNA here is from genome assembly GCA_038326915.1 of Sphingomonadales bacterium. Taxonomy (GTDB): domain Bacteria; phylum Pseudomonadota; class Alphaproteobacteria; order Sphingomonadales; family Sphingomonadaceae; genus Sandarakinorhabdus. Next base: position 542 of record JBBQKM010000413.1, on the reverse strand, counting down.
ATGATCGGCGCCGACACCGCCGCCCCGGTGCCCGGCGTCCAGGCGACGGGAATGGCGTGGAGCGGCAGCACGCGCGGCGCCGTCATGCGGACCGCGACCGAATCGATCGACCAGCCGCGTCCGAAATCAAAGGGTTCGGCGTGGACGTTCGACAGCCCCCAGCCCTTGAACTTGCCTTGCGTCCACGTTTCCGCGGCGCGCATCTGCGGCGAATTGGTCATCCGGCCACCGATGCGATCGGTCAGATATTCGATGGTTTCGACGACTTCGCCGTGGTTGAGCCCGGCATCGATGATCCGTGCCGTGGTGGCGCTGGTATCGGCCGCAATGGCAGGCGCGATGGCAGGCATGCCGGCAGTGAGCGCCAGAACGGCGCAGAACGTCAGACGCATTTAGGAGGTCCCCTGAAAGTCAGAGGCTGACGCTAGAGCGCGGCGGTTAGCGCGGCAAGGGGGCGACCCCTCCCTCCCCCTTGCGGGGAGGGAGGGATTTCTAACGCACCGCCCCCGCCACCAGCCGATGCAGTTTCGACTGGATATTGC
>JBBQKM010000412.1:0-2170 GCA_038326915.1 Sphingomonadales bacterium | reverse complement strand
GTGCCTTCACGTCGGCAGCGTTCACCGGCAATTTCGCAGCCGATGATTCGATTACCGCTGTCCGCCTGAACGGCGTCACGCTGCCGATCACCGGTGGCGGTTTCACCTTCTACACCGGCTTCAACTATGCCGGCAGCGCCTTCCAGACCGGCGTCAACACGCTCAGCTTCGATGTGCTCAACAGCGGCGGCGGCCCCGTCGGCCTGCAGGTCGGTCTGTCGGGAACCTTTGAAAATGTCACCGGCGCCGTGCCTGAGCCGGCAACCTGGGGCCTGATGCTCGTCGGTTTCGGCATGGTCGGCGTGTCGGCACGCCGCAACAAGGCGATCGTCGCCGCCTGAGGCCACGCACCATTGCCGATATTTGAGGGGGCTGTCCGGCAACGGGCGGCCCCTTCTGCATGACAAGCCCGGGCCATAGCGCCTAGACCACCGCCATGCCGTTGCCTGTCGAAGACATCATCCCCGCGCTGCGCGCTGCGCTGGCGGCCAATGCGCCGGTGGCGCTGGTGGCGCCGCCGGGGGCGGGCAAGACGACGGCGGTGGCGCCGGCGCTGCTCGCCGAGCCCTGGGCGCTTGGCGGCAAGATCATGCTGCTGTCGCCGCGGCGGCTGGCGGCGCGCGCGGCGGCCGAGCGCATGGCGGAACTGGCCGGCGAAGCGGTCGGCGCGACCATCGGCTATCGCACGCGCATGGACAGCCGTGTGTCGGCGGCGACGCGGATCGAGGTGGTGACCGAGGGCATCTTCACCCGCATGCTGATCGCCGATCCCGAACTGCCCGGCATCGCCGCAGTGCTGTTCGACGAAGTCCATGAACGCAGCCTCGAAAGCGATCTGGCGCTGGCGCTGGCGCTGGAAGCGCGCGAGGCTCTGCGCCCCGATATGCGGCTGCTGCTGATGTCGGCAACGCTCGACGGCGCGGCCTATGAAGCGATCATCCCCGGCCTCGTCCGGCTCGAAAGCCTGGGGCGGATGTTCCCGGTCGAACTGCGCCACGTCGGCCGCGACGCGGCGCTGCGGGTGGAGGATGCGATGGCGGCGGCGATCCGTGGCGCGCTGGCCGACGAACCCGGATCGATCCTCGCCTTCCTGCCCGGCGCCGCCGAGATCGAGCGCACGGCGGAACGACTGGAGGGGCGGCTGGCGGCGAATGTCGAGGTGCATCGCCTGTACAGCGCGCGCGATGGCGGCGACCAGCGCGCCGCGATCCGGCCGCCGCCGCCGGGGACGCGCAAGGTCGTGCTGGCGACGTCGATCGCCGAAACCTCGATCACCATCGACGGCGTGCGCGTCGTCATCGATTCAGGGCTGGCCCGGCGCCCGCGCCACGATCGCGCCGTCGGGCTGACCCGGCTGGTCACCGAACGCGCCAGCCAGGCCGCCGTCACCCAGCGCGCCGGGCGGGCGGGGCGGACGGCGCCGGGGGTGGCGGTGCGGCTGTGGGCGGCGGGCGAAACCGCGGGGCGGCTGCGTTTTGATCCGCCCGAGATACTGGAAAGCGACCTGACCGGGCTGGTGCTCGAATGCGCGCGCTGGGGGGTGGGCGATCCGGCCGGCTTGCGCTGGCTCGATCCGCCGCCGCCGGCTGCGGTGGCCGAGGCGCGGGCGCGGTTGCTGGCGATGGGGGCGCTGGACGGCGATGGCCGGGTGACGCCGCATGGCGAGCGCGTTGCCGCGCTGCCGCTGCCGCCGGTGCTCGGGCATATGCTGGTCTGCGCGGCGCCGCTGGGGCTGGCACCGCTGGCGGCGCTGGTCGCGGTCGTGCTGACCGAACGCGGGCTGGGCGGGCGCAGCGCCGACCTCGATGAACGGCTTCGGCTGTTGCGGCGCGACCGCAGCCCGCGCGCGGAGGCGGCGCGACGGCTGGCGGAGCGCTGGACGCGCGCTGCGGGGGGAACGGGCGCGCGTGATCTCGCGGGCGATGCCGCGGCGCAGGCGCTGGCGCTGGCCTTTCCCGATCGCGTGGCGCGGCGGCGGGGTGGGCCGGGCGCGGCGTATCTGATGGCCAATGGCCGCGCCGTGGCAGTGGCGGCCGACGATCCGCTGGCGGCGGCGGCGTGGATCGTCGTCGGCGATGCCACCGGGTCGGCGGCGGGGGCGCGGGTGCTGCTGGGCGCGGCGATCGAGGCGGCGACGGTGGAGCGGGTGCTCGCCACCAGTATCGAAACA
>JBBQKM010000411.1:0-2187 GCA_038326915.1 Sphingomonadales bacterium | reverse complement strand
GATGGTGGCGCGCAAGCTGGCGGTGCCGCGCACCGAAATCCTCTACCGCGATGACGCCAAGGGCATGAAGGAGGTCGTCGCCAAGCTCGGGTTTCCGCTGGTGCTCAAGATTCCGGACGGCTCGTTTTCGCGCGGTGTGGTCAAGGTGGAAGACGAGGCCGCACTGGCGCAGGCGGCCACCGGCCTGTTCCAGCACAGCGCCTTGCTGCTGGCGCAGGAATACCTCTACACCGAATTCGACTGGCGCGTCGGCGTGCTCAATGGCGAGGCGCTCTACGCCTGCAAGTACTACATGTCGCGCGGCCACTGGCAAATCTACAACCACGGCGCAAAAGGTACCGCCAAGAGTGGTGGCTTCGAGACCATCGCCGTGCGCGAGGCGCCGGCCGATGTGGTCAAGCTGGCATTGAAGGCAACCCAGCCGATCGGCGACGGACTCTATGGCGTGGACATCAAGCAGGTCGGCGAACGACCGGTGGTGATCGAGGTCAACGACAATCCCTCGATCGATGCCGGCGTCGAGGACGCGCATCTTGGGGATGAACTCTATCTGCGCATCATGCAGGAATTCCTGCGCCGGATGGAGCGCAAGCGCCAGGGCGTGAAGGGCTGACGCTCAGCGTGGCACGGAGCTGCCGTGCCAGACCACGGCATGCACCGCGCGACGATGCGGCCGGCACAGCAGCAACAACTGGCGCGGCAGCTCCGGTTGCAGCGCCAGCAACATGATCAGTGGTGCGCCGAGCAGCCAGAACGCCGGCGTCCAGCCCAGCAGGTCGGTATGCAGCGGCAGCGCGGTGGTCAGCAGCAGCGCAGCACCCGCGAGCAACCACAGCGCGGTGGCGCCAAGCAGGCGGGGTGAAGCCGTGTTGGGCCGAGGTTGGGTACGCATCGTTGTCGCCCTTTCGTTGAACAGAGGCACAGCTTGGGCGGTGCTGATCTCATGGCTTGCGACCGCTGGCTGACGGCCGCGTCGGGCGGCGGCGGGCGGCGGCTAGAATGCATCCAGTACGCCGTCATGGCGCCCTTCTGTCATCCCGCAGGGATCTCCTCATGCAAGTACCCCAGTTCGCCGTGTTCGGTCATCCGATCAAGCACAGCCTGTCGCCGCAGATCCATCAGGCGTTTGCGCAGCAGTTCGACATCACGCTCGACTACCGCGCGATAGATGCGGCACCGGACGGGTTCCGCGCGGCCGTACTGGCGTTCTTCGCCGAGGGCGGCGTGGGCGCGAATGTGACCTTGCCGCACAAGGCGGCCGCGTTTGCGCTGGCAGACGAGCGCAGCCTCGCCGCCACACGCGCGGGCACCGCCAATGTCCTCACCCGCTTGAGTGACGGCCGGCTGGCCGCGCACAACACCGATGGCGACGGCCTGCTGCGTGATATCACCGAACGTCACAGCGTCGATCTGCGCGGGCATACCGCGCTGCTGCTCGGCGCCGGTGGCGCCGCGCGCGGTGTCGCCTGGCACCTGCTCGATGCGGGCCTCGACACGCTGACCATCGTCAACCGTTCACCGGCCAGTGCCGACGCCCTCGCCGATGCGATCGGTGAGCCGGCCCGCGCGCATACCCGCTATTGGGAAGACCTGGCCAACATCGGCAGCTACGACCTCATCGTCAACGCGACCTCGGCCGGTGTGCTCGGCATCGAGCTGCACCTGCCATTTTCACTGGTCGGCGCGCGCGCGCTTTGCTATGACCTCTCTTACGGCGCGGCTGCCGGCAGCTTCCTGGCCTGGGCAAGAACGGCGGGCGCGCGCTACGCCTTCGATGGCCTGGGCATGCTGGTGGAAACCGCTGCCGATGCGTTCGAGCTGTGGCATGGCAGGCGACCCGACACCGACCCGGTCTACCATGCGTTGCGTCAGCAGTACGCCTGAGCGGCTTTAGCTGGCGCCTCGTTGTCCGGCCCCACCACCTCGAGATCTTCCCGTGAACCGATCGAACGCGAACGTCGCACTGCCCGCGACCATGGCAAGACGCGCCGCGAGCTGGCTGGCCGGCAGCCTGCTGGTGTTCGCGCTGGTACCGGCACTGGCGCAGCAGGCGCCGGCCACGGCGGCTTCCGGCCACGCGGCGCCCTCACCCGCTACGACCTCCACGGCAGCAGCCGTGGTGGTGCCGGTGGTGCAAAAAAAGCAGGGTGCCGCGCCAGCCGCGGCCGCCGTGGACGATACCCAGAT
>JBBQKM010000410.1:0-2193 GCA_038326915.1 Sphingomonadales bacterium | reverse complement strand
GAGCGGGGTGGGGGGCACTCGTGTCGTTGTGAGGACCCCCACCCCGCTCGCGAGAAGAGGCGCGAGGCGCCCTCCCCGCAAGGGGGAGGGAGGCTTCGCCTAACCCCGCACCAGCGCCAGCGCGTGATCGCGTGCCTTGCGCACCACCAGATCGGCGTGCGGCAGCACCGGCGCAATGTGCGCGCGCAAATTGGGCAGGTTGATCGTCTGCCAGACCATCCGCCCGAATTCGCGCGCGGCGGCTTCGTCCATGCTCCGGAAGCGGGCGTAGAAACTCCCCGGATCGCCGGCGGCGGCGTGCCAGAACCCCATGAAGCGCGCGAGGAACCAGTGTTCGAGATCGTCCTCCGCCGCATCGAGATAGACGAGGCTGTCGACCGCGCCGACCAGCGTGCCGGCAAAGCCCAGCCCCTCGATGATCAGCACATCGGGGCGGTCGATCGTCCGCGCCAGCGCCGGATCGGTGTCGTAGATCACGTGCGAATAGCCGGGCACTATCACCGGCCCGCGCCGGATCGCCGCCGGTAGTGCCGCCAGGGCATCGGCATCATAGCTTTCGGGATAGCCCTTGCGCAGCGTCAGCCCGCGCGCATCGAGCACGGCGTTGGGCAGCAGCCAGGCATCGGTCGACACGACCGCCACCTGGTGTGTCGGCGCCAGCGCGGCGGCAAGCTGGCCAGCCAAAGTCGACTTGCCGGCGGCGACCGATCCGGTCAGCCCGACGACATGGACCGCGCCCGGAGCCGCCCCGGCAGCGAGACGTGCAGCGAGCGCAGCGGCAGTGATGGGGGCAGCCATCGCGACAGGCTATGCCACGCCAGCGCTTGCGGCAACGCCCCCGGCTGCGCCACACTGGCCCCATGTTGATCGAACGCCCGGTGCCCGTCGATGCCAGTGCCGCCATCGCGCGGCTGCGCGATCATTTCGGCGATCGCCTGCTGACCGGTGCCGCCGTGCGCGAAGCCCATGGCCGCGGCGAGGGGCTGCACGACATCATGCCGCCCGCCGCCGTGGTGATGGCGCAGTCGACTGCCGAGGTCAGCAAGGTTGTTGCCATCTGCAACGACACGCGCACGCCGGTCATCCCCTATGGCGTCGGCACCTCGCTCGAAGGCCAGATCCAGGCGCTGCACGGCGGTATCAGCCTCGACCTGTCGGCGATGGACCGGGTGCTGTCGGTCACGCCGTCCGATCTCGATTGCCGCGTCGAGGCCGGGGTGACGCGCGAGGCGCTCAACGCCCATGTCCGGGCTGACGGGCTGTTCTTCCCGCTCGATCCCGGCGCCAATGCGACGCTGGGCGGCATGGCGGCGACGCGCGCCAGCGGCACCAACGCCGTGCGCTATGGCACGATGCGCGAGGTGACGCTGGGGCTGACCGTCGTCACCCCCGACGGCGGCATCATCCGCACCGGTGGCCGGGCGCGCAAATCCTCCGCCGGCTATGACCTGACGCGGCTCTATGTCGGCAGCGAGGGCACATTGGGTGTCATCACCGAATTGCAGCTGCGGCTGTTCGGCATTCCCGAAACCATCGCCGCCGCAGTCTGCCCGTTCGACAGCCTGCGCGGCGCCATCGATGCGGTGGTGACGATTTTGCAACTCGGCATCCCGCTGGCGCGGATCGAGCTGCTCGATGCCCTGCAGATGCGCGCCTGCATCGGCTATTCGAAACTCGCCGGGTTCGCCGAGGCGCCGACGCTGTTCCTCGAATTCCATGGCGCGCCGGCGTCGGTCGATGAACAGGTGGCGCAGGTGGCGGAGGTCGCCGCAATGCATGGTGGCGGCGCGTTGCGCTGGGCCAAGGCCCAGGAGGAACGCACCGCGCTGTGGACCGCCCGCCACAACGCCTATTGGGCGGCGCGCAGCCTGCGCCCCGGCTGCGAAACCTTTGCCACCGACGCCTGTGTGCCGATCTCGCGGCTCGCCGAATGCATCCTTGAAACCACCGCGGAGGCCGAAGCGCTCGGGCTGATCGCGCCGGTTGTCGGCCATGTCGGCGACGGCAATTTCCACATGCTGGTGCTGTTCGATCCCGCCGACCCGGCCGAACGCGCCCGCGCCGAAAGCCTCGCCGAAAGCATTGCCCGCCGATCGCTAGCGCTGGGCGGCACGATCAGCGGCGAACACGGCGTCGGGCTGCACAAGATGGGCATGATGACCGCCGAGCATGGCGATGCGCTGGCGGTGATGC
>JBBQKM010000409.1:0-2200 GCA_038326915.1 Sphingomonadales bacterium | reverse complement strand
GGGGCGAAATCCGCCGTGCCGCGCGCCGCGGTCAGCATTCGCATCATCGTGATCGTGTTGATCGGGAAATCCGGATTGTGGGTGAGGGTGATGTTTTCGCGCGCCGCATAGCGCGCCATGTCGACGCCCATCCAGCGGCCGCGCGCGGCGACCATGCCTGGCGGGGCGTTGCCGGTCGCCTTGAAAATGCCGCCGAGCAGCACCGGCACGTGCAGCACCGCTGCACCGGTGCGCGCCACGATCGCCGGCAGCCGGCGATGCGCGAGATAGGTCGTCGGCGATCCGACATCGAACAGGAACTCGATGGTCTTGGGCATCTCGGCCTCCCCTTTTCAGAATTTTTCCTGCCACGGCCGCAGGTCCATCTCGTGGCTCCAGGCGCTGCGCGGCTGGTGGTGCAGCATCACATAGGTCGCGGCGATCGCCTCGGGATCGAGAATGCCGTCCTCCGCCTTCAACGCATAGCGTTCGGGGAATTGCGTCCTGATGAAATCGGTGTCGATGGCGCCATCGATGACGACATGCGCGACGTGCACGCCCTGTGGCCCCAGTTCGCGTGCGCAGCTTTGCGCCAGTGCGCGCAGCGCGTGCTTGCCGCCGGCAAAGGCGGCAAAGCCGGCGCCGCCGCGCACGCTCGCCGTGGCGCCGGTGAACAGGATGGTGCCGCGGCCGCGCGGGACCATGCGCCGCGCTGCCTCACGCGCGGTCAGGAAGCCGCCAAGCGCGCACAATTCCCAGATCTTGCGATAGCGGCGGCTGGTTTCGTCGAGAATGCCCATCGGCGAATTGGCGCCGATGTTGAACACTGCGACCTCGACCGGACCGATCTCCGCCTCGACGCGGTCGAACAGCGCGATCATCTGGTCTTCATCGCGGGCATCGGCGCCGATCGGCAGGCACTGGCCGCCTTCGGCCCGGATGCGCGACGCCAGCGGCTCCAGCGCTTCGGCCGTGCGCCGCACCGGCACGGCGGTCAGGCCGTCGCGGGCAAAGGCCGCGGCAATGGCGCCGCCGGTGGCATCACCCGCACCGATAACGATCGCAGCACCGGCCATGGCTATGTCTCCAGCGGGAAGACGAGGCAGGTCGTGGTGCCGGTGGCGATCACCCGCCCTTGGGCATCGGTCAGCGTGCCGCGCGCCGTGGCGATGCGGCGGCCCGATGAAATCACCTCCCCGCGTGCCGTCACCATTCCGGTCGCCGCAGTCATCGCGCGCAGATAGGTGATGTTGAGATCGACGGTCGTATAGCCGATTCCGGCGGCGAGGCTGGTGTGCACGGCGCAGCCCATGCAGCTGTCGAGCAATGTCGCCGCATAGCCGCCATGGACGCTGCCGATCGGGTTGTAATGCTGCGGCCCAGGATTGCCGTGGAATTCGACCCAGCCTTCACCGGCGCTGCCGCCGGTCATGGCCATCAGCTCGGCGAGCGGCGCGCGCGGCAGCCGGCCGGCGATCATGCCCTGCATCAGCGCCAGCCCCGACAGGCGGGCGCGATCCTGCGGATCGATCGGCGTCGTCATTTGACGTGGCGGTTGCAGCGCGCCAGCTCGGGCTCGGCAAAGGCCGTGGCGCCGGCGGTGAAGGCGGTGACGCGCCCGGCCTTGCCGGCGACAGCAGTGCAGGCGGCGACGGCGACGCTGGTCACGCTGTCGGCAGTGCCGGTGCAGCTGGTGCCGGTGCAGCGCCAGCTGCCGCTTTCGGTGACGATGCGGGCAATCTCGGCCGGGGCAGCGAGGGTGGCGGTGCCGGGTGCTGGAGTGGCGTGCGCAACGCTGGCGGAGATGATTGCAATTGCAACTAATAACAGACGGGTCATGCGGTAATCCTCGTGGGTTTCAAAGGTGCGAGTGGGCGTCGTCGAGAATGAAGCGCAGTGCTGCCAGCCGGCCGTCGCCGAGTGCGGCCTGGACACGCGCCTGGGCGGCCTGCCAGCCGGCAACCGCGCCGCGACGCTTGTCGGCACCGGTGTCGGTCAGCCGCACCAGCTTGGCGCGACCATCGGCCGGATCCGCGTCGAGCACGATATAGCCGGCCGCTTCGAGCGGCTTCAAAAGCCTTGAAACCGTCGAAGCATCGGCGGACAACCGTTCCGCCAGCACGCCGACGCCGACGCCTTCACGGCGGCGCAGGCTGGCGAGCACGCCGATCTGGCCGACCGTCAGGCCATAGGGGGCAAGCGCGTCGTCATAAATCTGGGT
>JBBQKM010000408.1:0-2202 GCA_038326915.1 Sphingomonadales bacterium | reverse complement strand
GGCTGGGGCCGCAGGCCCCAGACCCCATTTCATTGCGTCTGGCACAGCGGCCCGCGGCTGCCCGATCGCTGGCGGCCCTGCCTGAATTCTCGACAAAAAAGGGCCCGGCGGATCGCTCCGCCGGGCCGCGATGTCAGCCGTGTCGTCAGGCGATCAGCGACGATCGCCCATGAACGACAGCAGGAACTGGAACAGGTTGATGAAGTTCAGGTACAGCGTCAGCGCGCCGAGGATCGCCGACTTGCCCATCATTTCCGAACCCTGGACCTGATAGTACAGCTCCTTCAGGCGCTGCGTGTCATAGGCGGTCAGGCCGGCGAAGATCAGCGTGCCGAGGATGTTGATGCCGAGCTGCAGCGGGCCAGAGCCGATGAAGATATTGGCGACCATCGCGATCAGGATGCCGATCAGGCCCATGAACAGGAACTTGCCCATCGGCCCCAGGTCGCGCTTCGTCGTGTAGCCATAGAGGCTGAGCGCGCCGAACGAGGCGGCGGTGACGAAGAACGTCTGGGCGATCGAGGTGCCGGTGTAGCGGACGAAGATCGTCGACATCGACACGCCCATCAGCGCGGCAAAGCCCCAGAAACACGCCTTCAGCGCGCTTTCCGACAGCCGGTTGATACCGAAGTTCATGACGAGGATGATCGCCAGCGGCGACAGCATCGCGACCCAGCCAAGGATGGTCGGACCGACGCGGCCACTGGCGCTTTCGGCGAAGAACACCGACATCAGGCCGGCATTGCTCGACACCAGCAACGCAATGATGCCGGTGAGCAAGACGCCCGATGCCATGTAATTGTAGATCGAGAGCATGTACGAACGCAGGCCCTCGTCATAGCTTGCCGTGGCGTCGACCGGAGGTCGCGCAGCGGCAAAGCGGGGATCGACCTGGTTGGCCATCAATTCCTCCTGGTACCGGCACCATCGCCGGGAATGATCACAATATCGTTCATTGCCCGCCGGTTTTCAATGGCGATGTATGACGGAAATGTAATGCGACGCTATAGCTCGCGCAGCACGGTGTTCGGCCGTGCCGACAGCGCCCGCCACGATCCCGCCAGCCCGAGCAGCACCGTCACCGCGCCGCCGGCGAGCACGGTCGCCACCACCGGCCCCCAGTCCGGCTGCCATTCGAGCTTGAACACCTGCGTCACCGTGTACCACCCTGCCAGGCCGCCGAGCAGCAGCGCCACCCCCGACACCATCAGCGCCAGCAGGCCATATTCGGCGAGGGTCGCGCGCGCCACCTGGCCGCGCGTCGCGCCGAGCAGTTTCAGCAGCACCGCATCATAGGTGCGCGCGCGCGCGCCTGCCGCCAGTGCGCCGACCAGCACCGCGATGCCCGCCGCCACCGTCACCGATGCGGCGGCGCGAATGGCGGCGGACAATTGCCGCAGCAGATCACCGACCTGACCGATGACATCCTTCACCCGCACCAGCGACGCGGTCGGAAAGGCGCGGCCGATGCCGGCCTGGACGGCGCGTTCCTGGTCGGGGCGCACTGCCAGCGTTGCCATCCAGCTGTGCGGCGCCGCCTCGAGCGTGCCCGGCGCGAACAAGATGGCGAAGTTGAAGCCGAGCGACTGCCAGTCGATCTTGCGGGTACTGGCGATCTTTGCCGTGACCTCGACGCCGAGCACCGAGACCGAAATGTCGTCGCCGACCTTCAGGTTCAGCGCCTTGGCGGCATCGTCGTCGATCGAGACCAGCGGCGGCCCGGCATAATCGCGCGGCCACCATTTGCCGCTGACCAGCGTGTTCGCCGGCGGAAAATCGGCGGCATAGCTGAGGCCGCGGTCACCGCGCAGGATCCACGCATCGGGCGAGGCATTGAGCCGGGCCACCGGCACGGCCTTTACCGCTGTCACCGGCCCGCGCAGCGACGGCACGGTGGTCATGTCGGCGGCCGGCGCTGCCTTCGCGACCACGGCGCAAAAGGCGGCAAGGTCTTCGTTGGGGATGTCGATGACGAAAAAGCTCGGCGCGCGATCGGGCAAGGTGCGGTTGATCTGGCCGTTGAAATTGGTCTCGATCACCGCCAGCGTCGAGAACAGCGTCAGCCCGAGCCCGAGCGCAACGATCAGCTGCCGTGTCGGCGCACCGGGGCGGTGGAGATTGGCGAGCGCCAGCCGCTCCAGCGTGCCTCGGGGCCGCGGGGCCCGGGCCGCCAGCAACTGCACCAGCCCGGCGAGCGCCCAG
>JBBQKM010000407.1:0-2209 GCA_038326915.1 Sphingomonadales bacterium | reverse complement strand
GTCGATGTCCTTTTCCCCGAGTTCGTTGATCCGCACCGTCGTTGCCCCGACAAAGCTCGCGACATTGGGGGCGATGCCCTTTTTCTCGAGCATCGCCAGATATTCGCCGAGCGTGTTCCAGTTGACGGGGTATTTGATGTCATACTGCCGCTGCGCCGCCAGCCGCTTCATTTCCGGGTTGAGCGGGCCCATCGAATTGCCCTCCCCCATCACTTCGAGCGTCACCCCCTGCCGCAGGTCGCTCTGCGCGCGGCCATCGGCGATCAGCGATTGGGTCGCCCACGACAACATGTTGACGAACCCCGGCGCGATGGCCTGGCCCTTCACATCGATGCTGCGCGCCGCAGCGGGCGCCTTGCCGGTGCCCATCGCGCTGATGCGGTCACCGGTCAGCGCCACCCAGCCCGGATACGGCGCACCGCCGCTGCCATCGTAGATGACGCCGTTGGTGAGCACGGTATCGGGCGCCGCCAGCGCCGGCATCGCGACCCCGAGCAGCAGCAAAGTCGTCAAACGCAACATGGCCTGTCCCCTTTGGCAACAGGCTATGCCGTGCTCCCCACCCTTTCAAGGGCGGGGAGACGCGCTACAGGCGTTCGACCTTGCTCGCCGCCTCGTCGAGGATCGCGGCGACCTTCAGCTGCAATTCACGGTCGCTGTTGTCGTCCGACAGCCGGGTGTGCAGCGCGGTGTGGAGGTTGCGCATGGCGCGGCGGACGGGCGCCGAATCGGTGCGCTCGCTCATCTTCGCCAGCGCCTCGAGCCGCGCCATGGCAGCTTTCACCGCATCGGCCTCGGCGGCCAGCGCGGCGGCGCCGGCTTCGGTGATGGCATACAGCTTGCGGCTGCCTTCGGCCTTTTCATCGGCCTCGCCGACATCGGCGATCAGCGTTAGCGTCGGATAGACCATGCCCGGGCTGGGCGCATAGACGCCGCCCGACAGCGTCTCGATCGCCTTGATCAGTTCATAGCCGTGGCGCGGCTGTTCGGCGATCAGGTGGAGCAGCACCAGCCGCAGTTCGGCGCTGTCGAGCACGCGCTGGCGCCCGCCGCCGCGTCGGCCGGGGCCGCGCGGGCCGGGGCCACCGCCGAAACCAGCGCCGAAGCCGGGACCGGGGCCGAACACCGCCTCGGTGATCTGGTCGCCGAAGCGATCGGCGAACGCCGAAAACGCCTGGCCGCGCCAGTTGAAACGCCGGCCGCTGTGGCCGCAATTGCCGTCATTGTTGTGCATCGGATGCCTCCCTGAGTTTCTCATGCTTTCCAAGATATATCTTAGACGCATTTTGACAAGAGGCTCTGCGCCGAATTTTTCACCAGCGTGTCGATTGCGGCCAGCAACGCCAGCAGCCGCTTCGCGCCATCGCGGCCGGCCAGGGGCACCAGCGCGCCATGGGCGGCGGTGCCATCGTCGGCGACCAGCCGCAGCGCCAGCAGCAGCTGCGCTTCGTCATCAGTCAGCAGCGGGCACGCCGGCGCGCCGATCGCCAGCCGCCGCGGCGCCCAGCGCGCCAGCCCGACGAGCCAGCAGCGCAATAGATGTTCGAGACCCTGGCCGGCATCACCGAATTCCTGTTGCAGGGCGATATGCACGGCATGGCAGCGCGCCCGCCCCAGCGGCTGCAACAGCGCCAGCCGGCGCAGCGCCCAGAGCAGGCGTTGCTCGACCACCGGGAGGTCGTCGACACCGCTGCGGGCGCCGCCGGCCCAATAGCCGCCATCGTCACCGAAATTGCCAAGCTTCATCGTCGATCTCCCGCGCCAAGGCTGGGAGTGTATGCTATTGCGAATCGTTCGCAAGGCCTTTCGGTGCGGCAGCACGGCGCAGCCGATCGTTGATCGCGGCGCCCAGCCCGTGATGCGGCACCGGCGCGACGGCGATGGCAGCGCGGCCGCTGGCTTCGGCGACATGGAGCAGGTCGAACAGCCGCGCGGCGGCCTCGCCAAGGTCGCCGCCGGGCGACAGGCTGGCATCGCCCGTGACAGCGCCGAAGCCGATGTGGAATTCGTGCCGCGCCGCGGTTGTGGCGTCGAGGCGCACCGGCTGGGCGGGGGCATAGTGAGACGCGAGCATACCCGGCGCGATTATCCTCCCTCCCCCTTGCGGGGAGGGCGACTCGCGCCCTGGCGCGAGCGGGGTGGTATATACCAGCCTTCCTGAAATACTCAAGGAAAGCGCTGACTTGTTTCTGGATGCCATTGAAAAGGA
>JBBQKM010000406.1:0-2211 GCA_038326915.1 Sphingomonadales bacterium | reverse complement strand
GCGCCGGCGCCGATGATAGCGCCGCGGCCGATCGCCTTGCACCCCGGCGTTATGGTGGCGTTGTGGCTGATCCAGACATCGTCGCCGATCTCCAGCCAGGCCGGGTCGAGCTGGTCGCTGGCGACGACGCCGAACTTCGCCTCGTAAAGATAGGGATGGGTGGTCAGCGCCGCGATCGGGTGGTTCGAATCGAGAATGCGCGCCGTCTTGGCGATCGAACAATAACGCCCGATCCGGGTGCGCCGCGGCACCCGCCAGGGATCGAAACAGCCATAGCTGTACAGGCCGACCTCGACGCCCCAGCGCGCCGCGAAGTGACGGCGCAGCGCCAGGCTTTCATATTCATCGCGCAGCAGCCAGCGGATGCGCAGTTTCTCGATCAGGCCGCGCATCGGCACCCCGGCCCCTGACGCACGCTCAGGCTGTCATCCGCGCCATTGCCGCCGACATCAGCAGCAACGACGAAACGCCGGGGTAACGGAAGCGGAAACGCGCCTCGTTGCCGGTTTCCTGCAGCTCGAGCAGGTCGTTGGCATTGGCAAAGCGCTTGAGATCGCGCTCGATGATCGTCGGCATGCTGTTGCCGCCAAGTTCGGTATAGACATCGTCGACGGTGAAATAACCGTCGGCCGAGCTGCCGGCGCGGGCCGCGGCGATCAGCAGCGGCCATTGCGCCCGCGCTTCGTCACGGCCGAGGCTGGCCTGGACCCGGCGCGGCAGCGAGGCATTCCAGTCGGTCAGCACGCGTTCGACCGCGGTGCGGCCGTTGGTTTCGTTGACCGTCGAATGCTTTTCCGCAAGCGCGGCGAGCCCGGCCTGGTGGGCGAGCAGCCGCACCAGATAGGGCGATCCACCGGCCATGGCGGTGATCATCTGCACGGCCTCGTCGCTGTATTTGATTTCGGCTGCCGTTTCGCCGATCGCGATGACGTCGCGGACTTCGCTGACCGACAGCGGCCGCATCGGCAGGCCGACGATGTTGCGCCGGATCGACGGCGCATAGCCGATCAGCTCGTCGAGGTTCTGGGCGACGCCGGTCAGCACCAGCTGGACGCGGGCGGCGCGGTCGGACAGGTTTTTGATCAGCTCGGCGACATCGCGGCGGAACGAGGCATCGAGGACGCGATCATATTCATCGAGAATGATGATGACGCGGGTGCCGGTGACATCGGCAAACAGGTCGGCGAGCTCGCGCGGGCCGAAATGTTCCTCGAGCATGACGTCGAAATTGTCGCCGCGCTCGGCTTCGGGCGAGTTGGGCAGCACCGATTTGTGGTAAAGTCGCGGGATGCGCGCCGCGAACGAGCGGAACATCGCATCGAACTGCGCCTCGGTGCCGCAACTGCCGTAGAGCACCAGATAGCGCGCTTCACGCGCCGTTTCGGCAAAGACATGGGCCAGGCTGGTCTTGCCGATACCGCGCTCGCCATAGATGACGACATGGACGCGCTGCTGTTCGATGCTGGCGATCAACTGCGCCAGCGCATCGTGGCGGCCGGCAAAACTGTCGCGGCCGATGACCGGCTGCGAGGCGCCGAGCGCATCGCGCAGCGCGAGCTTGCGGCGGGCGAGGTTCGATTCGGCATCGCCGGGCTCGACATCGTCGGACGCCGAGGCCGAAAAGCGCGGCAGTGCAACCGGGCGCTGTGTCGGCGCCGGTTCGCGCCACAGGCTGTCGAGAAACGCCGGGCGGGTTTCGGTGCTGACGCGCGGGGCGGGGTTCGCCGCCGGTGCCATTGCCGCTTCGGACGCATCGGTCATGGCGATGGTATCGGTCTCGGATTCGGCACTATTGTCCGGCATTGCATCGGCACCGGCGCGCTCGGCTCGTGACCAGCGTTTCCAGATCATCGGTTCACTCACTCTCACAAGGCTCGCAATTCGGACCTGCTCTATACAACATGCGCCTTCATTGTCAGGCGCTTTTCTGTTGATGCTGCTATGCAGCGAAAATATCTCTTACGCTTTACGGCCAAAGCCCTGCCAAGGTTGCCGCGGCGGTTATGTCGGTGTAGCAGCGACCAAATTGCGGAACGGGAGTAAAGGGCGGATGTCGTTTCGGAAGATGGCGTGGACGGGTGCAACCGTCGCCGCGATGATGGGTGCAGCGGCCACGGCCGACGCGCAGGTCACCCAGACTTCGGTGAGCGTGGCCGGCGCCGATCTCCCGATCGAACACGGCGCGCTGTCGATCCTCGGCCGCGTTGTCGG
>JBBQKM010000405.1:0-2236 GCA_038326915.1 Sphingomonadales bacterium | reverse complement strand
GAAACTGCCGATAGCGACACCGCCACGCTGGGCGATGCGCGCGATCGCTGCCTCGTGATAGCCGCGTTCGCCGAATTCCTCGGCCGCCGCATCGAGTATGGCGCGCAGGGTGCGGCGGCCGCGTTCGGTGCGCGGCGTCTTGTCCACGACATCGGTCGCCTGTGTCTTCTCGGGCACATTCATCGTCAGACTGCACCGCCTAGTTGAATAGTGGTTCAGGTTTCAGTATTGCACGCCTCAACACCGCGCAACCGTTATGCGCGATTCTTTTGGGGAGACAAATCATGGCCGTATCGAACCGCAGCACCTTGGCATTCGGTGTGGCGCTGGCGGCGCTGTTGCCGGTCACGCCGGCGCTGGCGCAGGCCACCGCAGACGGGGCATCCACCGACAACGAGATTATCGTCACCGCGCGTCGCCGCGACGAACGGTTGATCGACGTGCCGGTCGCCGTCACCGCGTTCGGCACCGCCGATGTCCAGCGGCTGCAGGCGATCGATCTTGGCGGCCTGCAGGGCGCGTCGCCCAACCTCAACATCGTCCAGGGCCGCGGCTCGTCGGCGAGCGCCAACATCTTCATCCGCGGCATCGGCCAGCCCGATGCGCTGCAGACGTTCGATCCGGCGGTCGGCGTCTATGTCGATGGCGTCTATCTCAGCCGCATCCAGGGCGCACTGCTCAGCCTCAACGATGTCGAGCGCATCGAGGTGCTGCGCGGCCCGCAAGGCACGCTCTATGGCAAGAACACCATCGGCGGCGCCGTCTCGATCGTGTCGAAAAAGCCCGATCTCGGCGTCTTCAAGGGCGAGGCGAGCGCCCAGTACGGCAGCTACAACCAGATCCTGCTCAACGGCTATGTCTCGGCACCGATCGTCACCGACAAGGTCGCCCTGTCGATCGCCGGGCAATGGGACAAGCGTGATGGCCTGGTCACCGATCCGCGGACGGGCAACAAATACAACGATCGCGACGGCATCAGCGCCCGCGCCATCCTGCGGGCAAAGCCGACCGAGGCGATCGAGCTGATCCTGTCGGGCGATTACACCCGCCAGCGCACGGCGTTGACCCTGGGCTACGCCACCACGCCGCTGCTGCAGACCAGCCTGTTCCCGGCCGGCATCAAGACGCTCGTCGGCGCCAATCCCTATGGCCCCTATGATTACAAGGCATCGACCAGCTTCAGGAACGGCGAGGGGCAGAAGCTCGATCATTGGGGTGTCTCGCTGACCGCCAATATCGAATTGTCCGACGTCTTCACCCTGTCGTCGATCACCGGCTATCGCAAGCTGTCGCCCGATTTCTTCATCGACATCGATGCCAGCCAGGCCGAGCTCGGCGATGTCTTCGTGGGGGTCCGCCAGGACCAGTTCAGCCAGGAGGTCCAGCTGAAATGGGATGCCGGCAAGCTGAAGGGCGTGTTCGGCGTCTATTACCTCAACGAGACGGTGAAATCGCACCAGGAGGCCTATGCCGACGACCTGTTCACCTTCCTCGGTGGCCCGGTGACCTTCACCCGCTTCATCGACGACAAGCAGAACACGAAGTCGTACGCGGCGTTCGGCCAGGCGACCTATGATTTCACCGATCGCCTCTCGCTGACCGCCGGCCTGCGCTATACCAAGGAAGACCGCAGCTATAATCGCGTCACGACGACGGCGTCGAACTTTGCCGGGCTCAACAACATCCGTTTTGCCTTCCCCGACAATCTGCCGGCGCCGCTCAACGGCGACAACACTGCCAGCTTCGACGCCTGGACGCCGATGGTGACGCTGGCGTTCAAGCCGGTCGCCGACACGCTGGTCTATGCGTCGGCGAGCCGTGGCTTCAAATCGGGCGGTTTCAACGGCCGCGCCAATTCGCTCAACGACCTCACCTTGGTGGTCAACGGCACGCCGACGCTGGTGACGCGCTTCGAGCCCGAAAAGGTCTGGACCTATGAGGCCGGCGCCAAGGGCGTGTTCATGGGCGGCAAGGTCCGGCTGTCGGGCGATGTGTTCTACTCCGACTATACCGATTTCCAGGCGCGGGTCGGCGGCGGCACCGTCGGCGCCGCCAACACCGGCGTCTTCCCGGTGATCAACGCCGGCAAGCTGCGCATCTGGGGCATCGAGGCCGAAGCCGCGGTGCGCCCGGTGAGCAACTGGAACCTGCGCATGGCGTTCGGCTATCTCGACGCCAAATACCAGGAATTCAACGATGGCCGCCGCGTGCCGCCATCGCCCTTCTCGTGCAACCC
>JBBQKM010000404.1:0-2252 GCA_038326915.1 Sphingomonadales bacterium | reverse complement strand
GCATGAATTCCATTCGCACCGGCTGGGCCAGGAAATCGAAGGCGCCGACTATGCCGAGGCCGATGTGGCGCTGTTCGACGATCTGGTGACCGGCGTCGCGGCGCGGCAGGACGAGCTTGACGCACTGGTGTCGGCGGCGCTGGCGGCGGGCTGGACGCTCGATCGGCTCGACATGCCGATGCGGGCGCTGCTGCGCGCCGCGACCTATGAACTGGTGGCGCGCGCCGATATCCCCGCGGCGACGGTGATCGACGAATATGTCGATGTTTCGCACGCCTTCCACGCCGAAAAGGAAGCCAAGTTCGTCAACGGCCTGCTCGATACCGTGGCGCGGCGGGTGCGCGGCTGACCATGACGGAGCGCGACTTTATTGCCGCGCACCTTGCCCCCCTCGCCACCACGACCGCGGCGCGCGGGCTGGTCGATGACGCCGCGGTCTGGGCGCCGCCGCTGGGCCGTGAGCTGGTGTTCACCCATGATGTGCTGGCCTGCGGCGTGCATTACCTGCCGGCCGATCCGCCGTCGGATATTGCCTGGAAATTGCTGGCGGTGAACCTGTCCGATCTCGCCGCGATGGGCGCCACCCCGGCCGGCGTGCTGCTGGGGCTTGGCCTGTCGGCAGCGGAGGACGCGGGCTGGCGCGCCGAATTCACCGCCGGACTGGGCCGGGCGCTGGCCCATTTCGGCGTGGCGCTGTGGGGCGGCGATACCGTCACCGGGCTGGGTGCGGCAGTGCTCGGGCTCACGGCGATCGGCCATGTCGCGCCAGGCCGGGCGCTGCCTCGAAACGCCGCGCAGATCGGCGACGAGCTCTGGGTGTCGGGAACGATCGGTGATGCCGGGCTGGGGCTGGCGGTGGCGTGGGGGAATGCGCCGGCCGACACATTCCTGCGCAACCGCTTTCGCCGGCCGGAACCGCGGCTGGCGCTGGGGCAGGCGCTGGTCGGGGTGGCGACCGCCGCGATGGACATTTCCGACGGGCTGCTGATCGATGCCGACCGGCTGGCGCGGGCCAGCGGCGTGGGCCTCGAAATCGATCTTGCCGCCATGCCGCTGTCGCCGGCCGCGGCGGCGCGCACCGTGACCGATGCCGACCGCCTGGCGCGGGCAACGGCGGGGGATGATTACGAACTGCTGTTCACGGCGCCGCCGGGGGCTGCCATCGCCGCCGGCACGCTGCGCGTCACCCGCATCGGCCGGGTGCAGGCCGGTGCGGGGATCACGCTGGCCGGCGGGGCGGCGCTGCCGAAACGGCTAGGCTGGGAACATTAGGCGCGACGCGGCTTGCTATCGCAGCGGCGCTTTGCCATGAGTTTGCCACAATGAACCGCCGCTGCGACGCAATGCCGCAAAAACCAGGCGGCAAATTTGCTTGGGGGGCACTTCGTCCATGAACACCGTTTTGATCGCGATCCTTTGCGGTCTTGCTGCCGTCATCTATGGCATCATCACGTCGCGCCAGGTGCTGGCGGCGTCGCCGGGCAATGCCCGCATGCAGGAAATCGCCGCGGCGATCCAGGAAGGCGCCAGCGCCTATCTGACCAAGCAATATACCGCGATCGGCATCGTCGGCGTCATCGTCGCCGTGCTCGTGCTGGTGTTTCTGGGCGTCTATCCGGCGATCGGCTTTGTCATCGGCGCGGTGCTGTCGGGCGTGACGGGCTTCATCGGCATGAACATTTCGGTGCGCGCCAATGTCCGCACGGCAGAGGCGGCGCGCAATTCGCTGCAGGCCGGGCTGACCATGGCGTTCCGTTCGGGCGCCGTCACCGGGATGCTGGTCGCCGGCCTCGCGCTGCTCGCCATCGCCGGCTATTTCTATTTCCTGACGTCATCGGGCCTCGATGCGACCAGCCGCGAGGTCATCAACGCGCTCGTGGCACTCAGCTTCGGCGCCTCGCTGATCTCGATCTTCGCGCGCCTCGGCGGCGGCATCTTTACCAAGGCAGCCGATGTCGGCGCCGACATGGTGGGCAAGAACGAGCTGGGTTTCGACGAGGATGACGACCGCAACCCCGGCGTGATCGCCGATAACGTGGGGGACAATGTCGGCGATTGTGCCGGCATGGCCGCCGATCTGTTCGAGACATATGTGGTCACCATCGGCGCCACCATGGTGCTGGTGGCGCTGCTCGTCGGCGGTGTCGATGCCGCCAAGCTGATGACGCTGCCGCTGCTCGCCGGCGGGGTGTGCATCCTGACCAGCATCATCGGCACCTATTTCGTCCGGCTCGGCGGCGGCTCGATCATGG
>JBBQKM010000403.1:0-2253 GCA_038326915.1 Sphingomonadales bacterium | reverse complement strand
CCGCCGAAATCGGCATGGAGCATAATCTCGGCCTGACCTGCGATCCCGTCGTCGGGCTGGTGCAGGTGCCGTGCATCGAACGCAACGCCGTCGGCGCGGTAAAAGCCATCGAAGCGGCGCGGCTGTCGCTGCTCGGCGACGGCACGCACCGCGTCAGCCTAGATCAGGTCATCGAAACGATGCGCAAGACCGGGGCCGACATGGGGGAAAAGTACAAGGAAACGTCGCTGGGCGGGTTGGCGGTGAATGTGGTCGCTTGCTAGGCGCAGCGCCGCGAGCGCGCAGGGCGCAGCGCAGCGCGCCGACAGGCGCAAGCGCGGCCGGCGGGGCGGCCGGCAACACCGGCCGAACCCGTCCGACGTCGGCATGGGCTTTGCCCATGCGCCGAACCGGTTGCCGCCCCGCTCCGGTAGCTCAGCCCCGCAACACGCTCCGCCCGGCATAGCGCGCCTGCGTGCCGAGTTCTTCCTCGATGCGAATCAGCTGGTTGTATTTGGCGAGCCGGTCCGACCGCGCCAGCGAACCGGTCTTGATCTGGCCGGTGCCGCACGCCACCGCGAGGTCGGCGATCGTCGAATCCTCGGTCTCGCCCGAACGATGTGACATGACGCTGCGATAGCCAGCGCGGTGCGCCATATCGACCGCCGCCAGCGTCTCGGTCAGCGTGCCGATCTGATTGACCTTGACCAGCAGGGCGTTGGCGAGGCCGTCTTTGATCCCCTGTTCCAGCCGCAGCGGATTGGTGACGAACAGATCGTCGCCGACCAGCTGGTGCGTCTTGCCGAGCGCATCGGTCAGCGCCTTCCAGCCAGTGAAATCGTCTTCGGCCATGCCGTCCTCGATGCTGAGGATCGGATAGTCACGGGCGAGCGCGACATAATAATCGGCCATCGCCGCCGGGGTCAGCTTCAGGCCTTCGGCAGCGAGCACATAATGGCCATCGTGGAAAAACTCGGTCGCCGCCGGATCGAGCGCGATGAAAACATCCTCGCCGGCCTTGAACCCTGCCTTGGCGATCGCCGCCATGACGAAATCCATCGCGGCGCGGGTGCCGTTCAAATTCGGCGCAAAGCCGCCTTCATCGCCGACCGCGGTGCTGTGGCCGCCGGCCTTCAATTCGGCCTTGAGGGTGTGGAAAATCTCGGCGCCCCAGCGCACGGCTTCGGAAAGGGTCGGCGCGCCGACCGGCATCACCATGAATTCCTGGAAATCGATGGGGTTGTCGGCATGGGCGCCGCCGTTGATGATGTTCATCATCGGCACCGGCAACAGGCTGGCCGACACGCCGCCGACATAGCGGTGGAGCGGCAGCCCGCGCGATTCGGCGGCCGCCTTGGCAGCCGCAAGGCTGACGCCGAGGATGGCGTTGGCGCCAAGCCGCGCCTTGTTGGGCGTGCCGTCGAGCTCGATCATCGCCGCGTCGATCTCGCCCTGTTCCTCGGCCTCCATCCCCGACAGCGTGTCGAAGATCTCGCCGTTGACCGCGGCAACGGCCTTCAGAACACCCTTGCCGAGATAGCGCGCCTTGTCGCCGTCACGCAGCTCGACCGCCTCGTGCGCGCCGGTCGATGCCCCCGACGGCACCGCAGCGCGGCCCAGCGAGCCATCCTCGAGCACCACATCGACTTCGACCGTCGGGTTGCCGCGACTGTCGAGAATTTCGCGGGCGTGGATATCGATGATGGCGGTCACGGGCCCAATCCTTTGCATCTGTGCCGGAAACCGGCGGAAATTATGCGTTTGCGGCTTCGCAATGAATATTGCGCTCCGCAATCTGCGGGGCCATCTATCGGCTTGACCCGGCGGCGGCAAACACTTCGATGGAACAGCCGCCCGACCGGCACGTTGACGGCTGACATAGCAGGGAAGAGCGGACCCCATGAACAATGCCAAGCCATTTGATGCCGAAGTCGTGTCGACACTCTCGCGCGGCCTGATCGGCTATGCCGAAAGCCGGCTGCTGGAACTTGCCGAGGACGGCAAGAGCGAATTGGTGCGCAGCCTCGACGGGCTGGTGACGCTGGCGCAGGAAATCGCCGCCCAGGTCGAAAGCGTCGGCGGCGGCCCGTTTGCCGGCTATGCCCGCCAGGCCGCCGGGCTGGTCGATGAACTGCAGGGCGTGCTGCGTGACCGCGATGTCGGCGATCTGCTCGACGATGGCCGCGACCTGATCCGCCGCCGACCGGCGGTCGCCGTTGGCGTGGCCGTGGTTGCCGGTTTCATCGCGGCGCGCCTGTTCAAATCGGGCGCCCG
>JBBQKM010000402.1:0-2268 GCA_038326915.1 Sphingomonadales bacterium | reverse complement strand
GTAGCAGCCGGGGCAGGCGACGATCCGGGCGGCGGGCAGCGCGTCGCGGGCGAATTCGGTCAGGCCGTACACCGCCTCCGCCAGCAGGCCCGGTGCCGGGTGCGCGCCGCCGTACCAGTCGGCATAGGTCGCGGCATCCTTCAGCCGGAAATCGGCGCTGAGGTCGATGATGCGCGGGCCGATGAGGGTGCCGAGCAGGCTGGCCGAGGCGGCGTGCGGCAGGCAGCCGAACACCGCGTCGATGCCGGCGAAATCGATGCTTTCGCTCGTCACCAGCCGCGGCAGCGCCGGGTACATGGCAAAATGCGGCCAGATATCGGCCATCGTCTGCCCGGCCTTGGAATTCGCCGACAGCGCCACAATCTCTGCTCGCGGATGCGTCAGCGCCAACCGTACCAGGTCGGCGCCGGTGTAGCCGGAGGCGCCGAGCACGGCGATGCGGATGGTTTCGGCCATGGTGTCGCGTTAAGGGAAGCGGGCAGGCGGTTCAAGCGACAACCCCGCGACAATTGGAAGGATGATGCATGGAAACCATCGGTGCCGATCTGCGCGAGATGATCCGCACGCCGCTGGCACCGTCGCATGTCGCGGCGATCCGCACGGCGGGCTGGGTGGTCGATTTTCCCGCCGGCAGCTTCCTGACGCGGCCCGGCGATCCGGTCGACCGCTTCACCTATGTCGAGGCCGGCGAGGTCGAGGTCGTCAACCCGTTCACCGATGAACGCCACCTGCCATCGACGCTCGGCCCCGGCCAGTTCATGGGCGAGATCGGTTTCATGAACGGCAGTGCGACATCGCTGGCGATGCGCGCGGCGCAGGACACAAGCGTGATCGAGGTGCCGCGCGAGGCGATGCTGCAACTGATGTCGCAGATCCCCGAAATGTCCGACATCATCATCACGGTGTTTTCGGCGCGGCGGCGGCGCCAGCTCGATACGCAGGACAGCAGCCTGGTTCTGCTCGGCGAGGCGCAGGATCGCGATGTCCGCCAGATCGCCATCTTCGCCAGCCGCAACAAGATTCCCTATCGATCGCTGGCGCTGGGCAGCGACGATGCGCTGACGGTGGCGGGCAGCTGTGCGATCGCCGCCGACACGCCGGCGGTGATTTTCGGCCGCGATACCGTCGTCACCGACCCGACGCCCGACAAGGTGGCGCGGCTTCTCGGGCTCAACCGCGATCTCGTCCATGACGAGGCGTTCGACGTGATCATCGTCGGCGGCGGGCCGGCGGGCGTGGCGGCGGGAGTCTATGCCGGCGCCGAGGGGCTGTGTGCGCTGGTCATCGAGGATATCGCCATCGGCGGCCAGGCCGGCACGTCGAGCCGGATCGAAAACTACATGGGCTTCCCGACCGGCATTTCGGGCGCCGACCTCGTCTGGCGCGGCGAGGTCCAGGCGATGAAATTCGGCACGCGCTTTGCGTTGCCGCGGCGGGTGGAGCGGCTCGACCGGCTGGACGACGACAGTTTCTGCGCGACGTTCGAAAGCGGCCAGCGCGTGCGGGCCAAGGCGGTGGTGGTGGCCACCGGCGTACAATATCGCAGGCTGCCGATTCCACGGCTCGCCGATTTCGAAGGCGCCGGCGTCTATTATGCCGCGACGGAGATCGAGGCGCGATACTGCAAGGGCACCGAGGCGATCATCATCGGCGGCGGCAATTCGGCCGGCCAGGCGGCAATGTATCTCAGCCGGTCGGCAAAGTGCGTGCGGCTGCTGGTGCGCGGCAGTTCGCTCGCGGCATCGATGTCGAGCTATCTGTCGGAACGGCTGGAGGCCGACCCGGCGATCAGCATCGAATATGGCGCCGAAGTGACCGCGCTGCATGGCGAAGACCATCTGGAGGGCGTGACGATCCGCAACACCACGACCGGCGAAAGCCATGATGTGGCGACGCGGGCGCTGTTCATCATGGTCGGCGCGGCACCGAATACCGGCTGGCTGTCGGGGCTGGTCGATCTCGACAAGGGCGGTTTTGTGCTGACCGGGGCGGCCGCGGGCGCAGAATCGCCCTATGCGACGTCACAGCCCGGCATTTTCGCGGTCGGCGACGTGCGTGCGGGTTCGGTCAAGCGCGTGGCGTCGTCGGTCGGCGAAGGGTCGGTGGTGATTTCGAAGGTCTGGGACTATGTCAACGCCGAGCGCTAGCGGCGGCCCTGCCGGTGGCGACATAGTTGGTGAACCGTGTACGACATCGGCATAGTTGGCATGGTGGATCGCTATCTTGCACTTCGAAACATCATCGAGGCGGACAGTGATCGGCTACGTC
>JBBQKM010000401.1:0-2277 GCA_038326915.1 Sphingomonadales bacterium | reverse complement strand
GTAGGAGGGCCCTGCCCCAGGTCGCCTGAACAGCGAGATCGGGAATGACCGTTGCATCCCCAGGGGGCGCTGGCGCTGCCAGCGCCCCGGGAGCCGGCGTCCAGGCGCTGCGGCTGCTCGGCCGCGTCTGGGCATGGCTCTTCCTGCTGGTGCTGGTCACCTTCTTCACGGTGACCACGCCGCATTTCTTCGACCTCTTCAACTTCCAGGCCATGGGCGCCAACATGGCGATCATCCTGGTGCTGGCGCTGGGGCAGACCTTCGTCATCATCACCGGCGGCATCGACCTTTCGGTCGGCTTCGTGATGGGCCTGGCGACCATCGTCATCTCGCTGGTGATGCGGCACCTGGTCGGCTACCCGCTGCCCGTGGCCCTCCTCGCCGGCGCCGCGGCCGGGGTCTGCGTCGGCATCGCCGCAGGGCTGTTCAACGGCTTCGTCGTCGCCAGGCTGAACGTGTCCCCCTTCATCGCCACGCTCGGCACGCTGGGCATCGCGCAAGGCCTCGCCTTCGTCCTCTCCGGCGGACCGCCGGTCAGCATCCAGACGCCGGGGCTGGGCGCGCTGGGCAACGGCTACGTCGCCTATTGGCACCCGGAATTCGGCTTCAGCCTGTTCGGCGTTCCGCAGGGCGTGACCGGCCCGGAGATGCGCAATGTCCTCAGCTTCCTGCCGCTGCAACTGCTCTACGGCGCGGTGCTCACCGCGATCTGCGGCTGGCTGCTGGCCTCGACCCAGTTCGGCCGGCACGTCTACGCGATCGGCGGCAATGCCAAGGCGGCCCTGCGCGCCGGCATCCCGGTGCGGCGCAACCTGATGCGGGTCTACGTGCTGTCCTCGGTGATGGCCTCGCTGGCCGCGCTCATGTACGTGATGCGCTACACCGGCGGCGTCGCCAATTCCGGCGATGCGCTGTTGCTCTCCTCGATCGCGGCGATCGTGATCGGCGGCGCCTCGCTGTTCGGCGGCGAGGGGCGCATCACCGGCACGCTGGTCGGCGCCATGATCATCGCGGTCATCCAGAACGGCCTGGTGCTCTACGGCATCGACCCGTTCTGGCAGTTCGCGGCGGTCGGCGCCGTCATCATCCTGGCGGTGCTGGCCGACCAGGCCAAGCTGAGGATCGCCCGGTGAGCGGAGCGCCGATCCTGAGCTGCCGCGGCATGGTCAAGCGGTTTGGCGGCCTCGTCGCGGTCGACAATGTCGACCTCGACCTCGCCGCCGGCGAGGTGCTGGCGCTGGTCGGCGACAACGGCGCCGGCAAGTCGACGCTGATCCAGATGGTTTCCGGCGTGTACAAGGCTGATGCCGGCACCATCCTGGTCGACGGCGCGCGCAAGGTGTTCTCCTCGCCGGAGGACGCGCGGGCGGCCGGCATCGAGACGATCTACCAGGACCTGGCGCTCTGCGACAACCTCACCGCCGCCGACAACATCTTCCTCGGCCGGGAGATCAAGACGCGCCGCTTCGGCTTCGTTCCCGGCATCGACGAGCCGGCCATGCGCGCCAAGGCCGGCGCGGTGCTGGAGGAGCTGCACATCCGCATCCCCGACCTGGATGCCCCCGTACGCCAGCTTTCCGGCGGCCAGCGGCAGGCCGTGGCGATCTCGCGCGCCGTCTACTGGCATGCGCGGATCATGATCATGGACGAGCCGACCGCCGCACTCGGCGTGCCCGAGCAGCGCAAGGTGATGGACCTCATCCGCATGTTGAAGGGCCGGAACGTCCCGGTCATCCTGATCAGCCACAACATGCAGGATGTGTTCGAGGTATCGGACCGGATCTTCGTCATGCGGCGCGGCAGCCAGGTCGCCGACTTCTTGACGCCGAAGACCGAACCGAACGAAGTCGTGCGTGCGATGATTGGCGGCTGACGGGCTAGGATCCAGCAATGACGAAATTCACGACCGCCGAGCTGCGGGCTTTCCAGCAGGTCTGCACCCGCGAGGGCGCCGTGGTGGCGATCGCCTGCGACCAGCGCGGCGGCATGCGCAGCCTGCTCGCGACCGAACCGGCGGCGCAAAAGGCGATCAGCGACGCGACCTTGGGCGAAACCAAGGCCGACATCGCGAAATATCTCGCGAGCGAGGCCTCCTGCGTGCTGGTCGACCCCATCTGCGCCGTGCCGGGGCTTGTCGACGACGGCGTCCTCGACCGGCGCACGGCGCTCCTGATCGGCCTCGACGCCTCGGGCTGGGACGTCTCGCCCGAGGGCTGGCGGCTGTCGAAGATGGTCCCGGGCGTCACCGCCCGCCGCGTCCGCGAACTCGGCGGAACG
>JBBQKM010000400.1:0-2316 GCA_038326915.1 Sphingomonadales bacterium | reverse complement strand
CCGATGTGCTCGCCGGCGTGCCCAGCCCGATGTTTCTGCTGCGTGGTGGCCTGTTGCTGATGCTGGGCAGCATCTCGACCGTATCGGTGCTCGCCATGGTCCGACCTGGCGTCGGACGCAACGACCAGAGCTGGGTCGGGGCCGTGGCAATGGCCGCCGTGGTTCCCGCCATCGCGCTGGTCAGCGCCGTGATCGACCCGGCTGCGGCCGCTCGCGCCGTCTGGTGGTCATCGGCGATCCTGTGTCTTGGCGTCGGCCTTGCCGCGGCCACGGGTTTTGCCGCGATTATCGTCTGGCACCTGCGCCGCGGTGCCCCCGTGCTGCTCGAACGCGCCGGCTGGGTCACCGGTATTGCTGCCGGCAGCCTTGGTGTGCTGGTCTATTCGCTCCACTGTCCGGCCAATGAAGTCACCTATATCGGCCTGTGGTATACATTGACCATTGCAATTGCCGCTTTGACCGCGCGCTTTGCGGTGCCGCCCCTGATCCGCTGGTAGTCACCCAGAAAGGCATGCCCATGCGCCACCTTGCTCCCATCGCCGTGATCGCGGCAATCGCGTCGCCGGCGTGTGCCGAACCCAAAGTCGGCGACCGGCTGCCGGCCGGTTTTCAACCCGCCGACGCGGCGGGCACGCCGCGGTCGCTGGCCAGCCTGGCCGGTCCGCGCGGGCTGGTGCTCGTGCTGGCGCGGTCGGCGGGCTGGTGCCCCTATTGCCAGGCGCAGATGCGCGACCTGGCGAGCGCCACCGACGCGCTTGCCGCCAAGGGCTATCGGCTGGCGGCGCTCACCTACGACGACCAGGCCGTGCTGGCGCGGTTCGCGCGCCTCCAGTCGATCCCCTATCCGCTGCTGTCCGATCCCGGCGGCGCCATCATCCGCACGCTCGGGCTGACCGATCCGGCTTATCCGCCGGGCAACATGGCGAATGGCGTGCCGTTTCCGACGATCATGGTCGTCGATCCGTCGGGCCGGATCGAGGCGATCAATATCTCGCGGGATTATCGCGTCCGGCCTTCCACGGCCGATGTCGTTGCCATGGCGGGCAAGCCGGCGCGGTAATTCTGTCCGACCGGTAACAATGCGACTCCCACGTCCGAATTTCGAAATGGGGGCGCACTTCCGCCTGATCCTGTCGAGCCGCTCGATCGCGCCCCCTCGCGCGGCTTTCAGTCCGGCAGCACCGCAATGGCGCTGTCTTTCAGGAAGAGGGAACCCGATCATGAAGCAACTGCAAACCCTGCCAGGATGTGCTGCCGCAATCGGGCTGTTGTTCGCCACGACGGCCGCCGACGCAGCGCTCGTCAAGGTCAAGGTAACGGTCCAGAATCTGGCGCCGGTCAATTCGGTCAGCTTCGCGCCGCTGCGATTTGGCTTTTCCAACGGCAGCTTCGACGCCTTCGACAATGGCGCCGTCGCGACGAGCCCGATCATCTCGGTTGCCGAAGGCGGCTCGGCATCGACCTGGTTCCCGGCGTTTCAGGCCGCTGAACCCAATGCCGTGCTCGGCTCGGTCGGCGGCGCGCTGGTTCCGGGCGCCACCGCGATGTCGGCCTATTTCCTCGTTGATACCAGCATCAACCGGTATTTCACCTTCGGCTCGATGGTCGTGCCTTCGAACGACCATTTCATCGGCAACGACAATCCGCTGGAATATCGCCTGTTCGACATGGCCGGCAATCTGTTGATCAGCCAGATCGATCAGGGCGCCCGCGACATCTGGGATGCCGGGTCGGAAGCGACCGATCCGCTCAACGCCGCCTTTCTGCAAATCGGCACCAACAGCCTGCGGACGCCGCAAAATGGCGTGGTCGGCTTCGATTTCAGCCAGCTGTCCGCTTACAACGGGCTGACGACCGCGGCGGGTTATGTGTTCAACAACAGCCTTGTCGACAATTCCGCCATCTACCGCATCAGTTTCTCGGCGGCAGCGGTGCCGGAACCGGCCAGCTGGGCGATGTTGATTGCCGGCTTTGGCCTTGTCGGCTCGGCGGCGCGTCGCAAGCGTGGGCGCCGCGAACACGCTGCCTGAAGGCGTTGAGCGGCGGCGCCCGGTTTATTCGCAAGGGCATGGGCAAACGCGCTGATCGTGTGGCGTCGCTTGTGCTCTTGCGGATAAGCCGGGATGACGGGCGAGGCGTTGTGTCGTCGCCGGTGGCGCACTTTATGGGGTTCGACTGGCAGTCACCGCCTCTCTGGCCATCCCGGCGTCGCTTCGGCATCATATCGCCCATGCGCCGCGCGCCATGGGGACGGGAATGACCGAAGCGCATGACGACCAGCCCGCGCAGGGCACGGCGTGGGAGGTGTTCACGGTC
>JBBQKM010000399.1:0-2322 GCA_038326915.1 Sphingomonadales bacterium | reverse complement strand
ATCGTCGACGCCGGCGGATTGGCGCCGAACGCGGCGCGCAACTGGGGCCAGCAGCGTTCGAAATCGCTGCGTTCGGGCGCATAATAGGTCACGCGGACGACATCGGCAAAGCTCGCGCCGGCCTCAGCGAGCGCCGCGGCGATGATTTTCAGCGCATTGGCGCATTGCCCTTCGACATCGGGCGGCAGCGCGCCCGTCGCCGGGTCGCGGCCGACGGTGCCGGCCACGAACACGAACGGCGGCTGCACGACGGCGCGGCAATAGCCGACGGTCGCCTCGAACGGCGATCCCGAATGGATGTTGTGCCGCATCAGGGCCTGCGGCGGGTCGGTGCCGGCGGCGTCGCCAGCACCAGGCCATCGGCGGCGGGCGCCTCGCTGGCCAGCCGATCCATCACGGCATCCGACAGATCGTCGGGCTCGGCGAAATTCTGCGCCACGGTCGTATGTTCGCCGCGCGATCGCCGCGTCAGCACCGAAAAGCCGGTATCGAGCAGATCGGTGACATTGCCGTCGCGCATCATCCGGTTGGGCCCGCCGAGCACCACCGCGATCAGCCGCGTGCCGTCGTGCGCCGCCGAGGCGGCGAGGGTGAAGCCGGCGGCGTTGGTATAGCCGGTCTTGATGCCGTCGACCCCCGGCAGGGTGGAGAGCAGATGGTTGTGGTTGCCGATCTGCTGGCCTTCATATTCAAAGGCGACCTGCGAAAACATCGGATAGCGTTTCGGGAAATCGCGGATCAGCGCGCGCGACAGCGTGGCGATATCGCGCGCGGTGGTGACATGGCCCGGATTGGGCAGGCCGGTGGCGTTGAGGAACGTCGTGTGCGCCATGCCGAGCCGCCGCGCCTCGCGCGTCATCCGCACTGCGAATTCGGTGTGGCTGCCCGAAATATACTCGGCCAGCGCCACGGCGATGTCGTTGGCGGAGCGCGTCGCGATGACCCCCATCGCCTCGCGCACGGTAATGGTCTGGCCGGGTCGCAGCCCCAGTTTCGATGGCGGTTGCGACGCCGCCAAGCTCGAGATGCGGATATCGTCGCTTTCGCGGATGTTGCCGGCCTTGAGTTCCTGGAAGGCGATGTACAGCGTCATCACCTTGGTAATCGACGCCGGGAAACGGGTGGCATCGGCCTGGCGGGCGTACATCACCTCGCCGGTGTCGCTGTTGATCAGGATCGCGGCATATTTGGGGACGGCATACAGGCTGGCGCTGCCGCCGGGCGCCGCCGTGGCAAGGGCCAGCGCGGCGGCGGCATATTTGGCAAAACTCTTGATGCGCAATGCGCAAATCCTCGAACAGCCCCCTGATGTCGATAGCATATGACAAATCCGACTCGCTGCGAAGGGGCGCGCGGACTCAGGTGGCCGCACCGTGCCATCGTCCTGTCGCCCAACGCTGCAGCGCCCCGCCATTGCGTCCGGCCGCGCAGCCTGTCATTGCCGCGCGACCATGACGGCTCCCAACCAGCGGCGAACCTTTGCGATCATTTCGCATCCTGACGCCGGCAAGACCACCCTGACCGAAAAGCTGCTGCTGTTCGGCGGCGCCATCCACATGGCCGGCGAAGTGCGCGCCCGCGGCCAGAACCGTCGGGCGCGATCCGACTGGATGAAGATCGAACAGGCGCGCGGCATCTCGGTCACCTCGTCGGTGATGACGTTCGAACGGCGCGGCATCACCTTCAACCTGCTCGACACGCCGGGCCATGAGGATTTTTCCGAAGACACCTATCGCACGCTGACTGCGGTCGATTCCGCCGTGATGGTCATCGATGCGGCGCGCGGCATCGAGGCGCAGACGCGCAAGCTGTTCGAGGTCTGCCGGCTGCGCGACGTGCCGATCCTGACCTTCATCAACAAGGTCGATCGCGAAGGCCGCGACCCGTTCGACCTGCTCGACGAGATTTCGGACATGCTGGCGCTCGACGTGGCGCCGCTGAACTGGCCGGCCGGCATGGGCGGCGAGTTCAAGGGGCTGTATGACCTCCGAAGCCACAAATTCCTGAAACCCGATGGCACCGGCACCAATGCGGCGGGCGAGACGGTGCAGACATCGGGCCTCGACGACCCGCAGATCGACGCGCTGTGCGGCCCGATTGCGCAGCGGCTGCGCGACCAGGCCGAGCTGGCGCTGGGCGGTTACGCAACGCTCGATGCCGACCTTTATCGCCAGGGCGCGCTGACGCCGGTGCTGTTCGGTTCGGCGCTGAAGGATTTCGGCGTCGAGGCGCTGATCGATGCGCTTGCCGAGTTCGCACCGAGCCCGCGGCCGCAGCCGGCGCTTCCCGCCGCGGTCGATCCGCTCGATCCGCAGGTGTCGG
>JBBQKM010000398.1:0-2327 GCA_038326915.1 Sphingomonadales bacterium | reverse complement strand
GTTCGACACGAAATCCGCCGGCCCCTTGCGGCTGACCTGCAGGGCATCGACCTCGTTGAAATCGCGGCGCAGGCGGGGTGCGGCCTTGCGCGCGGCCTTTTCCATGACGGTGATGAGGGCGGAATGGGCGACCATATGCTGCTTTCTTCCCCTCTCCGGGCCGGGGAGTGGGTGGGGCCCGCGCGCCGCTTCGGCGCGGGGGTGGGTGTGGGAGGCGGAAGCCGCGTCCCTTAGCGGGTCATGCCCCCCCTGCCAACCACCCCGCTATTTCGACATTTTCAGATAGGGCCGCACATCGACGTTGCGATAGCCCGGAACGGTGCCGGCAAAGTGGCGCAACCAATAGCCATGGCCGCCGCCATAGACGACCAGCACGCGGTCGCCGGGTTTCGCCACCTGCATCAGCTTGCCGAAAATCTTGGCATTGCGCAGATACCAGGCGGCATTGAGATCGGCGCCGGTCTGCGCGTCATGGTCGCCGATTGCCAGCATGCCGTAATAGCTGTCCATATTGCCCCAGATGCCGGCGGGGTCGTTCACCCGCAGCAGCATCTGCCCGACGCTGTGCGTCTTCTGCGCCGTCTCGAAATCCTTGAGCGTCGCCGCGACAGGCTGGTTGAGCGCCTCGAGCGCCGCGGTCTGCCCGAATTTCGCGGCCGTTTCCTGCACCTTGTCATAGGGATAATAGTCGGGCTCGCCGGCCTTGGGCTGTTCGTCGATGCCGTTGACCGTTTTCAGGCCGGCAACGCGCGCGGTGCGATAGCCGATCTGGACGATTTCATTGACATCCTTCGCCAGCATCGCGTCATCGAAACGGGCATATTCGGCAATCGCGAAATCGGGCGCCTCGCTCTGCATCTCGACCATGACATGGGTCGGCCTGAACGTCGCCAGCGCGCTGGCCACGCGCTCGAGATCGCGCTGGCGCTGCGACGTCAGCACCGAATCAACGGTGATATTGTTGGTATCGAGGCCGGGATTGCCAAAATGATAGGCGCCGAGCACCATCACCTCGACCGGCGCCGGGGCGGCCATGGCGGGCGCCGCCACGATGATCAGCACGGCCGCGAGCAGGGTCTTCATTGATCGACGTCCCATGATCTGTATTATTAGTTCAATACAGTGATCGTTGCGGCTACCGCCGTCAATCCCGGCCGAGCACGGCGCCGAACGCCGCCACGCCGGCCCCCGCCCCTTGCGGGTGATCCCACACCGCGCGCACCACCGCGATGAAATCGGCGCCCGCCTGCACCAGCGGCGCGGCGTTGTCGGGGAAAATGCCGCCGATGGCGACGCAGGGCAGTTGGCTGATCGTCGTCCACCACGCCAGGATCGACGGGTCGGGGCGATAATGGCTGGGCTTGGTCGTCGTGTCATAAAAGGCGCCGAACGCGACATAATCGGCGCCCTGCTCGCCGGCCTCCATCGCCAGGTGGCGGCTGTCGTGGCAGGTGCGGCCGATCTGGGCATCCTTGCCCATTAGCGCGCGCGCTTCGGCGACGCTGCCGTCGGACTGGCCGAGATGGACGCCATCGGCACCGGCCTGGTGGGCGAGATCGGCGCGATCGTTGAGGATGAACGCGACATCGGCGGCCTGGCACACCGGCAGCAGCGCCGCACAGGCGCGCAGCACGGTCGCATCGTCGACATCCTTCAACCGCAGCTGGAACGCCGCCACCGGGCCGCCATCGAGCGCCGCCTTCAGCGTGTCGGCAAAGGCCGGAATGTCGATCCGCGGGGGCGACACGACATACAGCTGGCAGGCGGGCCGAAACTGCCGGTCGAAGCGCTCGCCAAAGCCCGGATCGAGCGGGATCAACTCGTCGCCACCATTGCCCGGATTGCTGCTCACCATCATCTCCACCCGTCGCGTCGCGGCTCGCGGGCTTAGCCACCGGCCTCGCCCGGCGCAAGCGCGCCAGCAGCGCTCGAAGGCCATACCAGAAGCGCCGTGACCCGCCGTCGCAGCGGTTGCCGCAACCGGCGGATGGCGTTATCTCGTGCGCCTGCCTATCGCGACCCGATTCCGATCATACCCCACAGGACCCCGCTCCCCGGCATGACCGACCTTATCGCCCGGACCCGGCAATTGTTGACGCAGGCGATCATCGCCAAGTTCGCGATTCTGGTCGGCAAGGACAATGCGATGACGGCGGTAATGCTCGCCAACGCGATCGCGCTGCTGGTCGGCAACCGCGGCGCTTCGGCGAGCGGGATCGAGGCGCTGGCCGCGACGATGGTGCTGGGCGACGACGCCGGCCGCGGCGCCAGTGGCCGCCGCCCGCTCGATGCCGGGCTGGCGCTGCTCGCCGGGCTGTTCGGCAGCA
>JBBQKM010000397.1:0-2329 GCA_038326915.1 Sphingomonadales bacterium | reverse complement strand
TGCGGCTGTGGCGCACCGGCCATGGCCATTGCGAGGACCGGTTGATCGGTGAACGCATGATCGTCCACGGCCGCGTCGGCGATGTCGCCGGCGATATCGCGGCGATCAACACCCGCAACATCGGCTGGTGGACTGACCGCTACAACGCCAACGCCACCCGCGAGGCGCTGGCGCAACTCCACGACGGCTGGCCGAGCGGCGCTGTCGGCGGTGTGCCGGTCGGCATCCGCGCCCCGGCGGTGACGCTGTGGCGCTATTTCGTCCGGCTCGGCTGCCTCGATGGCTGGGAAGGGCTGGTCTATTGCGTGCTGCAGACCGGCTGGTTCCGCTTCCTCGTCGATGTGAAAAAGCGCGAGGTCGAGGCGTTGATGGTCGCCCGCAGCCATACGCTGGGCATCGTTGCGCAGGACGAATATGGCATTCGCCTGATCCCGATCGCCACGAACGGCGGCTGATCCCTTGGCCATGACCCCACCGCCGGCGCTGACCGTCATCATCCTGACCCGCGATGAATCGCGCCATATCGAGCGCTGCCTCGATTCGGTGCGCGGCATCGCCACCCGCATGGTCGTCGTCGACAGCGGATCGCGCGACGCCACCTGCGCGCTGGCGGCCGCCGCCGGTGCCGAGGTGGTGAGCCATGGCTGGACCAACTATGCCCAGCAGTTCAACTGGGGCATCGACCATGGCGGCGACAATGGCGGCTGGACGATGCGGCTCGATGCCGACGAGGTCGTCTCGCCCGACCTCGCCACCAGCATCGCCGCGTTCATGGCGACCGCGGCTGCCGATATCGCCGGCGCCACCATCGATCGCGGCATGCACTTCCTTGGCCGCCGCATCCGCTGGGGCGGCATGTTCCCGACACAGGTGATCCGGCTGTGGCGCACCGGCCGTGGCCGCGTCGAAAACCGCTGGATGGACGAACATGTCGTCGTCGACGGCGCGGTGGTGCACATCGCCGGCGAGATCACCGACATCAACCTCAATTCGATCGGCTGGTGGACCGACAAGCACAATGGCTATGCGACGCGCGAAGCCATCGACCAGCTGAACCGCGCCGCCACCCCGGCCGCCGGCGACATGGGCGCCGAGGCGCGGCGCAAGCGCTGGATCAAGGACCATGTCTATGCCCGGCTGCCGCTCGGGCTGCGGCCGCTGCTCTATTTCGGCTACCGCTACATCATCCTGCTCGGCTTCCTTGACGGCTGGCAGGGGCTGGCGTTCCATGGCCTGCAGGGGTTCTGGTACCGATTCCTGGTCGATGCCAAGATCGCCGAGCTGCGCCGGTTGATGGCGCAGCGCGGGCAGGACCTGGCGACGGTGGTCGCCGATGAATATGGCTATCGACTGTAGGGGAATTCACGATGAAGGCATTCGGCGCAATATTGGCCGGCACGATCCTGGCGGCAGGCGTTGCCGCGCAAACCCCGGTCTCGATGCCCGACGGCATCGCCAGCTATGATTTCACCCGCCCCCAGGCCGATTACATCCGCCGCGAAGTGATGATCCCGATGCGCGATGGCGTGAAGCTGTTCACCGTCATCGTGATGAAAAAGGGCACCGCACACGGCCCCATGCTGCTGACCCGCACCCCCTATGACGCCGGCAAGGGCACGATGCGCAATCGCAGCCAGCGCATCACCGAGATCCTGCCCATCGCCGACGCCGACTATGTCAACGACGGCTATATCCGCGTCTATCAGGACGTGCGCGGCATCCACGCCTCCGAAGGCGAATATGTGATGACCAAGCCGTTGCGCGGCCCCATCAACCCGACCGCCAACGACCATGCGACCGATGCCTATGACACCATCGACTGGCTGGTGGAGAACGTGCCCGAATCGAACGGCAAGGTCGG
Source organism: Sphingomonadales bacterium (assembly GCA_038326915.1). Lineage (GTDB taxonomy): Bacteria > Pseudomonadota > Alphaproteobacteria > Sphingomonadales > Sphingomonadaceae > Sandarakinorhabdus. The sequence goes on along the minus strand of JBBQKM010000397.1, from coordinate 468 downwards.
CATCACCGGATCATCCTACCCCGGCTTCACCGCGCTGATGGCGCTGATCGACCCGCATCCGGCGTTGAAGGCAGCGGTGCCGCAAAGCCCGATGGTCGATGGCTGGATCGGCGATGACTGGTTCCATTACGGCGCGTTCCGCCAGAACAGTTTCGACTACATCACCGCGCAAACCGCCAAGAAGGGCGGCGGCCCGGTGCCCTATGGCAGCGGCGATGACTATGATGTCTATCTCCGCGCCGGTTCCGCCGGGGATTTTGCCCGCGCCTATGGCGTCGATGCCTTTCCCGCCGCCCGCAAGATGATGGAACACCCGGCCTATGACAGCTGGTGGCAGGAACAGGCGCTCGACAAGCTGCTGGCAAAACGCCCGCTGACCGTGCCGACAATGCTGGTCGTTGGCCAATGGGACCAAGAGGACAGCTATGGTGCCCCCGCCGTCTATCGCGCACTAAAGCCCAAGGACAA
>JBBQKM010000396.1:0-2330 GCA_038326915.1 Sphingomonadales bacterium | reverse complement strand
TTCTCGCATGGCGGCATCATCGACCGTGGCGCTGAACAAACTGCCATTGACGAAATGATCAAGCTTCTCGCCATCAAGACCGACGGGACCGCAGTGCCTGCCGGATCGCTTTCGGGCGGCAACCAGCAGAAGCTCGTGATCGCCAAGTGGCTGATGCGGAAGCCGCGAATCATCCTGCTCAATGATCCGACGCGCGGCATTGATGTCGGCACCAAGCAGGAAATCTATCAATTGCTGCGCACACTCGCTGACGAGGGCGCCGCGATCATCCTCTACTCGACGGACTATGACGAGTTGATCGGCTGCTGCGACAAGGTGTTGGTCATGTACGACGGTGCCGTGCAGCGAATTCTCGTCGGGCCGGAGATCACCGAACGGGCGCTGATCGCCAGCGCTCTTAATCTCGGCGGTGAGATGGAGGCGGGGCAAACCCCGGTTGTGGCATGAAGGACTGGCGGTTCTGGTTTGCCGAGCAGCGCGGAACGTTGCTGGCGCTCGCGATTTTCCTCGCGATGTTCGCCCTCTATGTCTCCAATCATCCGGCCATTCTCAACAATGGCTATACCACGACCGCCGTCGGTAACGTCGTGCAGACAGCGGCCAACAAGGGCGTATTGCTTGCGCTTGTCGCCATGGCCCAGACCTTCGTGGTGCTGACTGCGGGCATTGACCTTTCGGTCGGCGCCATCTTCATTCTCAGCAACTGTCTCGCGTCCTACATCGTCGTCGGCTCGCCGCTGATGGTGACGGGGGGCCTGATCGGTGTCCTCGCCGCTGGGGCGCTCTGCGGCGCGGTCAATGCAATGATTGTCATCTTCGGGCGTCTGCAGCCGATCGTGGCAACGATCGCGACCGGCGCCGTCTATTTCGGCATAGCCCTGTGGCTCAGGCCGTTCCCCGGCACGTCTCCGGACTTCGCATCCGATCTTGCGGATGCGCTCACCGGAAAGATCTTCGGCATCGTTCCGGCAAGCCTGGTCTTTCTCGCAGCGGTGGTCATCGTCGTGTGGATCCCTTTCCGGCGCTCGGTCATCGGCAGGGCCATGTACGCCTCGGGATCGTCCGAAGTCGCAGCCTACATGTCGGGCATGCCGATCAAGCGAGCCAAGTTCGTCGCATACGTCTTGAGCGGCGTGTTCGCCGCGCTGGCCGGACTGTTCCTGACCTTCTTCACCTATTCAGGCGAAGCCTCCGCGGCCAACGGCAATACCTACACGCTCTATTCGATCGCGGCCGTGGTCCTGGGCGGCGTCTCCCTGTTTGGTGGACGCGGCAGTGCCGTCGGCGCGATTTTCGGCGCGCTGGCGTTCCGGGCCATCGGCGACCTGCTGTTCGTGTTCGAAGTCGATCCACTCTGGCAACCATTGTTCCAGGGCATTGTGCTGCTGCTCGCAGTCTCGATCGGCTCGGCGCGACTGTTCCAGGTGCGCAATCGGCTCGAACTGTTCTCGTGAGTGACCCCATGACCGACCAGATCAATCCCGCCCCCGCAGCTGGCTCGACGCGCCTCGCTCTCAGGCAGCGGATCAATGTTCCAGTGGCGACCGCCTTCGCCTGTATCGTGGCGTTGCTCGTCGTCGGCAGCCTCTATTCGCCGAATTTCCTGTCGCCGGAATATCTGCTGCTGCAGCTCAAGGTCGGGGCCTTTCTCGGCATCATCGCCACCGGTATGATGCTGGTCATCCTCCTCGGGCAGATCGATCTCAGCGTGCCATGGACCGTCGCTGTCGGCGCCATGATGGCCTCCGCCGCGACGGCCTATGGGCCGATGGGCGAAGTGTTCTCAATCCCGTTCGGCGTGCTCTGTGGCGTCGCCATTGGCCTCGTCAATGGCTTTGCCGTCGCCTACCTGCGCATCCCCTCGATGATCATCACTCTGGCGGTGAACGCGGTCGCGCAGGGGCTGATGGTCGCCTACACCGGCGGCTTTGCCCCGCAGGATTCCGCCTCGCCGGCGATGCGCTATCTCGCGGCCGGCAATCTTATTTTCGGCATCCCCAATGCGGTGCTGGTCTGGGCCGTCATCGGCCTGCTCGCGGTATTCCTGCTGACCCGCACCACCTTTGGCCGCGCCATCTACGGCATCGGCAACAAGGAGGCCGCCGCCTATCTCAGCGGCGTCCCGACACAGCGCGTGGTGATGGTCGCTTTCGCATTGTGTGGCGGGCTGTCGGCCTTCGGTGGCGTGCTCCTCGCGGGCTATGCCGGCAAGGCGGCGCAGTCGATGGGCGATGCTTATCTGTTGCCGGCCATTGCTGCCGTGGTCCTGGGCGGCACGTCGATCCTTGGCGGCCGCGGCAGCTATTTGGGCACGGTCGCAGGTGCCATCC
>JBBQKM010000395.1:0-2350 GCA_038326915.1 Sphingomonadales bacterium | reverse complement strand
CGGCCAGGTTGCCGGTCTCGAACAGCCGCAGCAGCCGTCCGGTGTGCCGCGCCCGCGTCGCCCAGCGGAAACCGTACCAGATGGCTCGGTCGCAGGCGCCGCCGATCACCGACGCGCCAAGATGGGTGCGATGCCCATTCGACGCGTCGGCCTCGTAGGCGGCGTAGATCGCCGCCACGGTCGGCTCGGGGGGAGAAGGCAGGAGCGCCATGGCGTGCGCCCTCAGCCCTGGCGCCGCCAGGGTGGGGTGGCAGGCGCGGCGGCAGCAGGACGGGGCGGCAGTGCCGGTGCCGGTGCCGGCGCCATCGGCCGTGCCGGTGCGACCTGTGCCGGAGGCCGGGGATCGATGGACGTCCCTGCCATGGACTGGTAGCCGGCGATCTTGTTACGCGCCGCGCGAAGCAGGCCCGTACGCTTGTCGGGCCCGGCCGGCTCGACCTGGAGCGTGCAGAGCATCGGCTTGAAGTGCAGCTGCTGGCTGTCCGTCACCTGGACCTGGCCGACGGCATGGCAGATGGCGGAGAGCCGGCGCTGGGCGATCTCCTGCGCGACCTCGCTGCGGTTCACCAGGTTCAACTGGTCCCAGATCTTCCGGCCGCGATGGGGGCCATCGATGACGTCCATCTCGATCCAGAGCATCTGGCCGTCACCAGCCTTGGTGGCGCGCATTTCGCTCTGCACGATCTGCACCGGGTAGCGGTCGGGCGGCAGCAGTTCGCGCGGGGTTTCGGGTGCGACGCCGCTGGCGTCGAAGGTGATCTGGGCCATGTCAGGCTCCCTGGGTGATGGCGGTGGGGGTGGGTGCGGCCGCGTCGGTCGCCGTGGCCATGGCGGCGTAGAAGGGGATGCCGGCCGCGAGCGTCGGCCAGTCGAGCGCCAGCGTGTCGGGCAGGCCGAAGCGATTCTTGGCGAGGTAGGCCGGGCGCTCGGTGGTGTGCAGCAGGCGATCGCCGCCGCTGACGCCGCGGGTGACCTTCTTGCCGAAGCCGGCATCGGACTTGAGCGTGCTGATCCGGTAGTTGGCGAAGAGCACGGCATCGACGTGCTCCTGGATCAGTGCCGAGGCGCGGGCATGCAGCTTGGGCTGGTAGCGGTCGTACGGCTCGGTCTCCGGGCTGTCGAAGCGCTTGATGTCGGCGTGCGCGATCAGCACGACCGCCATGCCGCGCTCGTCGCGCAGGCTGTTGATGCCCTCCAGGAAGTCCCGCCACACGTCGACCGCCGCGCCATACCCCTTGCCGAAGCCGGGCTGCTCGATGGTGGTCCAGGGCGTGGACTGGATGGCGCAGGTGTGCCGCCAGACCAGCGGCTCCAGCCAGTCGAGGCTGTCCAGCACCACGGTCTGGAAATCGTGCGGCTCGGTGTAGAGGCTGGCGATCGCCGCCATTACCTCGTCGAAGCTGCGCAGCAGGCCGAAGGTCGCGGCGTCGATACCGCCTAGGCCATCCTCCGTCTGCAGGAAGACCGGGTTGGGCGCGTCGGCTGCCAGCCTGGTCTTGCCGACGCCGGCGACGCCATAGAACAGGAGCCGGGGCGGGCGTGCCTCGCCGCCGCGCTGCAGGGATGCGAGCGAGATGGCCATCAGTTGGGTTCCTTGCTGGGGCGGGGCTTGGACTTGACGACGTCGACCTGGATCTGTCCGCCGGCCCGGGCGACGGCCTCGGCGAAGCCGTCGAGTGTCGGCTCGAAGGCGGCGACGTCCTTGGCGCGGGCCATGGCGTCGCCAGCGAGCGGGATGGCGACCTGGATGCGGAGTTCGTGGGCCATCACGCGGCATCCTTGCGGTTGAGGGTGTAGGAAGGACGGCCGGTACTGGCGGTGCGCGCCAGCTCGAACAGGGCGCGGATGCGCGGCGGCCAGGCGCCATAGCGGCTCTCCGGCACGCTCATCTCGATGGCGACGTAATCGGCAGGGTCTTCGCCCCAGCCGCGCAGCACCGCGACGGCTTCGGCGAGGCGCTTCTGGTCCCATTCAGTCTTCCGAGGCAGGTCGGCGACGATCTCGACGCCGTCCATGACCAGGCGGACACGACCCGTGTCCTTGCCCTCCATGCGCCGGGCGACCGCTGCCTGGTCGCCGAACCGGGCGTGCAAGGCGGCGGCAAACTTGTCGCCGATCTGCTTCGCCTCGGCCTTGAGTGCGGCGACGTCGTCGGCCAGCAGGACCAGATGGTCGATCGGCAACTGGGCGGCCTGCCCGGTGTCCATCTCGCGCAGCTGCGCGAGGGTTGTTCGATTGCTCAGCATGGGGTCTCCATGGGTTGTGACGGGCGAAGGGGAGAAATTCAGACGACCTGGCGGGCGACCGCGTCGTTGGACGGAACGGGGCCCAATTCCATGCCGCGGCGGCG
>JBBQKM010000394.1:0-2431 GCA_038326915.1 Sphingomonadales bacterium | reverse complement strand
GCGTGGCGACGGGCCAATCGCCTGCCGCCGGCGCAGAATGCGACGTTCAACCTGTTCCACAGCGATCCGACCGCGGGGGCCGACTATCGCATGGATGTCGCCGTTGCCACCGATCGTGCGATCGATCTGGCCGGCACCGGCATGACGTCGGGCGTGATTCCGGCGGGGCGGTGCGCGTGTCTGCGGCTGCATGGATCGAGCGACAGGCTGGAGCCGGCGGCAAGCTGGCTTTACGGCCACTGGCTGCCCGCCAGCGGCGAAGCCCTGCGCGATTTCCCGTTTTTCTGCCAGCGCGTCAGCCTGTTCCCGGATGTCGCCGAGCATGAAGCGGTAACGGACCTGTTCGTGCCGCTGGTCTGATCCGCGCCCGGCCTAGTCGGTCAGTTCGTTCCAGGCGTCCTTGAGCTTGTCGAAAAACCCGCTCTGGCGCGGGTTGTTCTTGCCGCCCTCTTCGGCCTCGAGCGCCTGGAATTCCTCGAGCAGCTCGCGTTGGCGCTTGGTGAGCTTGACCGGCGTCTCGACTTCGACCTGGACGACAAGGTCGCCGAAACCACCGCCGGCGGCGCCGCCGTTCAGCGCCGGCATGCCGCGGCCGCGCACGCGGAACTGCTTGCCGGTTTGGGTGCCGTGCGGCACGCGGACAACGGCGGCTTCCTTGTCGAGCCCCGGCACTTCGATCTCGCCACCAAGTGCCGCAGTGGTGATCGAGATCGGCGCGACCGCGAACAACGTGGTGCCGTCGCGCTTGAAGATCTTGTGCGCCTTTTGGTGGACGAAGATATACAGGTCGCCATTGGGGCCGCCGCGCGATCCGGCCTCGCCTTCGCCGGCGACGCGGATGCGCGTGCCATCATCGACACCACGCGGCACGTTGACGTTCAATGTCTTCTGCTTCTCGACGCGGCCGGCGCCTTTGCAGCTGTCGCACGGGTCGGCGATGACCTGGCCGGTGCCCTGGCAGGCGGGGCAGGTGCGTTCGACGGCGAACAGCCCCTGGCGCATGGCGACGCGGCCCTGGCCGCCGCAGGTGGCGCAGGTGCGCGCCGCGGTGCCGGGCTTGGCGCCGCTGCCGCTGCACGGCTCGCAGGCGGCGGCGACCTCGATGGTCAGCGTCGCCTCCTTGCCGGCAAAGGCTTCCTCCATCGTCATCTCGAGGTCATAGCGCAGGTCCTGGCCGCGCGCCGCGCCGCCCCGGCCGCGCTGCTGGCGGCCGCCGCCCATGAATTCGCCGAAGATGTTCTCGAAAATGTCGGAAAAGCCGCCGAAATCCTGCGCGCCGCCGAAACCGCCGCCGCCACCGCCCTGTTGCGTGAAGGCGGTATGGCCAAAGCGATCGTACGCCGCGCGCTTCTGCGGGTCCTTGAGCACGTCATAGGCGACGCTGATCGCCTTGAAACGCTGTTCGGCGGCGGCATCGCCGGGGTTCTTGTCCGGGTGCCATTTCATCGCCAGCCGGCGATACGAGGATTTTAGCGTCGAATCATCGGCGCCGCGCTGGCATTCCAGCAGCTCGTAATAGTCGATTTCGGTGCTCATCTTGCCAATCTGCTCCCCTCCCGCTTGCGGGAGGGGCTGGGGGTGGGGGTGTGCTTCGCAAAGCGCAATACCCCACCCTGACGGACTCCCCCACCCCCGACCCCTCCCGCAGCCAAAGACGACGCCTTCGGCTACCGGGAGGGGAGTCTCATTGCTTACTTCTTGTCGTCCTCGACATCCGAGAATTCGGCGTCGACGACATTGTCGTCCTTGGGTGCCTCGGCTTCGGGCGATGCCGCCTTGGCCTGCTCGGCGGTATAGATCGCCTCGCCCAGCTTCATCGCGGCGTTCGACAGTGTCGTGGTCTTCTCGGTCAGCGCATCGGGGTCGCCGCCGTCAAGGATGCCCTTCAAATCGGCAACCGCCGTCTCGATCTCGGCCTTCACATCGGCGCCGACCTTGTCACCATGTTCACCCAGCTGGCGTTCGGTCGAATGGATCAGCGAATCGGCCTGGTTGCGCGCTTCGGCGACGGCACGACGCTTCTTGTCGTCCTCGGCGAACTTTTCGGCGTCCTTGACCATCTGCTCGATGTCGTCCTTCGACAGGCCGCCCGACGGCTGGATGCGGATCTGCTGTTCCTTGCCGGTGCCCTTGTCCTTGGCATTGACGCTGACGAGGCCGTTGGCATCGATGTCGAAGGTGACTTCGATCTGCGGGATGCCGCGCGGTGCCGACGGGATGCCGACAAGGTCGAACTGGCCGAGCAGCTTGTTGTCCGCCGCCATTTCGCGCTCACCCTGGAAGACGCGGATCGTCACGGCCGACTGGTTGTCGTCGGCGGTCGAATAGGTCTGCGACTTCTTGGTCGGGATCGTCGTGTTGCGGTCGATCATTCGGGTGAACACGCCGCCCAGCGTCTCGATGCCCAGCGACAGCGGCGTCACATCGAGCA
>JBBQKM010000393.1:0-2454 GCA_038326915.1 Sphingomonadales bacterium | reverse complement strand
CTGACAGCGACGCCGGCCGCGCCGCGGTCATCGCCTATTGCCAGGGCCGCATCGATGCCATCCGGCCGCTGCTGCCGCGCCTGTCGAAGCTCGGGCTCAAGGCCGATGTCCAGGTCAAGCGCGTGCCGATCGACATCCAGGATGGCGCCGGCCTTGGCTATATGAACTTTGCCAGCGCCGACGGGAAGCGCCCGGCGATCTATTACATCAACCTCAAGGAAATGGCGTTCTGGCCGCAATGGACGCTGGCGTCGCTGACGGCGCACGAGGCGATTCCGGGCCATGCCTGGCAGGGCGCCTTCCTCGCCGAACATCCCGAGATCGTGTCGCCGATGGCGCAGCTGATCGGCTTCAACGCCTTTACCGAAGGCTGGGCGCTCTATGCCGAACAGCTCGTCGACGAATATGGGCTGTATGACAACGATCCGTTCGGCCGGCTCGGCTATCTGCAGGCGCAGCGGTTCCGCGCCGTGCGGCTGATCGTCGATACCGGGCTGCACGCGATGAAGTGGAGCCGCGACAAGGCGATCACGACGATGGTCGCCGAAACCGGCCGCGATCGCGGCGCCGTTACCAGCGAGATCGACCGTTATTGCGCGTCACCCGGCCAGGCCTGCGGCTACAAGATCGGCCACAATGAAATCCTGAAGCAGCGCGCGCGCGCCAAGGCGCTGCTGGGGCCGAAATGGGACCTGCGCGATTTCAACGACGCGCTGGTTGCCACCGGCGGCGTGCCGCTGGCGGCGCTGCCGGGGGTGGTCGACCGCATGGTGGCCGGGGTCAAGGCGGGCTGAATGCCCGTAATCGGGCAGTTTGCCGCTTTGAGCCTGCTAGGCTGACGCAGGAAGCCAGCCGGAGTTTTTGACCATGCGGCAGTTGATTCTGCGCCTTGCAGCGCTGTTGCTGATGGCGGCACCGGTTGCGGCCCAGGCGGTTGATCCGCTGCCGTCGTGGCAGGCGACAGCGCCCAGGGCGGCGATCACCGCATTCGTCACCAAGGTGACGACCCGGGGGCCGAACTTTGTCCCGCCGCCGGAACGCATCGCGGTGTTCGACAATGACGGGACCCTGTGGCCTGAAAACCCGGTGCCCTTCCAGCTGGCCTATGCGCTCGACGAGCTGCGGCGCCGTGCACCGGATGAGCCGGCGCTGGCCGCCGACCCCATGGTCAAGGCCGCTCTCGCCGGCGATACCGCAACGCTGCTGGCGGGTGCCCACCACGACGGCTTGATGCGCATCCTCGCGCTGACCCACGCCGGCATGACGACGGAGGCATTTTCGAACAGCGTCGCAGCGTGGTTGAAGACCGCGAAGCACCCCAAGTTCGGGCGCCGCTATGACAGCCTTGGCTATCGGCCGATGCTCGAGCTGCTCGCCTAGCTGCGTGCCAACGGCTTCAAGACCTTCATCGTGTCGGGCGGTGGCGCCGATTTCATGCGGGTTTTCGCCGAACGGGTCTACGGCATCCCGCCGGAACAGGTTGTCGGATCGACATCGCGATCGAAGTTCGAGATGCGCGACGGCAAGCCGGTGCTGGTCAAATCGCTCGACACGCTGTTTGTCGATGACAAGGAAGGCAAGCCTGTCGGCATCCAGCAATTCATCGGCCGCCGCCCGATCGCGGTGTTCGGCAACAGCGACGGCGACAAGGCGATGCTGGAATATGGCACCATCGGCAATCCGCGCCCCAGCTTTGGCCTGATCGTGCGACACACCGACGCCCGGCGCGAATATCAATATGATGTCAATCCCAAGAGCAGCGGTACGCTGGTCGATGCCCTTGCCGATGCGCCGCGCCGCGGCTGGACGGTTGTCGACATGGAGGCAGACTGGCGGACGGTGTTCGCAGCGCCGCAATAGCTCAGACAAAGCTGTAGGGGTCGATATCGACGACGACGCGGACGTTGCCGGGTACTTGAACTCCGCCCAGCCAGTCGCGCAAGACGCGTTGCAGCGGCAGGGTCCGCCGCGCCTGGACGAGCAGCCGCTGGCGGTGGCGGCCGCGCAGCATCGCCAGCGGCGCGGCGGCGGGGCCCAGCACCGACAGGCCCTCCAGCTGCGGCGCGGCGGCGCCGATGGCGCGGGCGGCGGCAAGTGCTGCCGCCGCATCCTCGCTCGACACGATGATCGCCGCCAGCCGGCCGAACGGCGGCAGCCCGAGGTCGCGGCGGGCTTCGGTTTCCGCTTCGTAAAAGGCCGCCGGGTCGCCGGCGACGAGCGCCTGCATCAGGCGCGATTGGGGCTGATGCGTCTGGATCAGCACCGTGCCGGGCTTGGCGCCGCGTCCGGCGCGGCCCGCCACCTGCGCAACCTGCTGGAAGGTGCGTTCGCCGGCGCGCAGGTCGCCGCCCGCCAGGCCGAGATCGGCATCGACAACGCCGACCAGTGTCAGTTCGGGAAAATGATAGCCCTTGGTGACCATCTGGGTGCCGATCAGCACGTCGATTTCGTGCG
>JBBQKM010000392.1:0-2462 GCA_038326915.1 Sphingomonadales bacterium | reverse complement strand
ATATTGTTTTTCGCGATTTCGGGCGGCTTGCAGACCTTCCGCCTGCAGCAGGCGAGCGGCTGGGATGGCGCGCCGCCGCCGGTGTGGATGGCGTGGATGGCGAGCGTCCATATCGACCAGGCCAAGCTGAAGCCCGAAGGCGAGAAGAAGCCCGAAGCTGCCAAGCCGAAGCCGCCCGCCGACCCGGCGCAGCTCGCCGAGCGCGCGGCGCGCAAGGCGGCGACGCTGCCGATGAAGATCTTCACCGCGGCGCTGGCGATCGCGCTGGGGCTGTCGTCGCTGCTCGGCGCGGCGATTGCGCTCAACATGCGGTCGACGCGGCGGGTGGCGATGGTGATGATGGTTGCCGGTGCGGTGGTGCCGATATTGCTGCTGCGCTGACCGCCCGCTATTTCCCGTAAACCGCCCGCTCGAAGGCCGACAGCACTGCCAGCGCGCCGGGGTCGGCGAAGGGCAGCAGCTGCATCAGCAGCACGGCGGTGACATCGCTGGCCGGATCGATCCAGAAATAGGTGTTGCAGATGCCGGCCCAGGCAAGGCTGCCCGCGGCGCGGCCGTCGGCGCCGGCTTGCGGGTTGATCAGGAAGCCGAGGCCCCAGCCGGCCAGCATCTCAGGGAACCATTCGACCCGCGCGCTGAGCGCCGGCATCGTCGTTTCCATGACCCCAGCGCGCAGCGGGCCGATCTGGTTGCGCGCCATTTCGGCAACGGTTGCCGGCTGCAACAGGGTCACGCCATCGAGGCTGCCGCCATTCAGCAGCATCCGCACAAAGCGCATGTAATCGCCGGCGGTGCCGATGATACCGCCGCCGCCCGAGATGAATTCCCCGGCGCCGCCGCCGATGTTGATCGGAAACGGCACCAGGCTGCCGTCCTCGCCGCGGCCCATGTTGCTGACCAGCCGCGCCTTGTCGGCTTTTTCCAGCCCGAAATGCGTGTCGGTCATGCCCAGCGGGCCGGTGATATGGCCGGCGACATAGGCGTCGAGCCGCTCCCCGCTCGCCGCTTCGACCGCCAGCCCCACCCAGTCGGTGCTGATGCCATAGGCCCAGCCATCGCCGGGATCGAACAGCAGCGGCGTGTGCAGGCTCGCCATCGTGCCGGGCACCGGCGGCTCGCCGCGGGCGCGCGCCATGTCGGCATGGACGAAATCATAGCCGAGGCCCGACGTGTGGGTGAGCAGGTGACGCAGCGTGATCGGCCGCGCCGCCGGGCGGGTGTGGACGCTGCCGTCGTCGCCGAAACCGGTGATGACGCGCGCGTCGGCCAGCCCCGGCAACAGGCCGCCAATCGGCGCATCGAGGTCGAGCAGGCCCCGCTCGACAAGCTGCATCGCGGCCACCGACACGATTGCCTTCGTCATCGAGGCGAGCTGGAACACGGTGTCGAGCGTCATGGGCTGGCCGTCGCCGCGATGGCCGATGGCGATGCGCTCACTTATGCCGTTGCGATCCCCGACCATGGCGACCGCACCCGGGATGCCATGCGCGGCGAGCGTGGTGGTCAGTGCGGACGTGATGGTCATCCTGGGTTCCCCAACCGCAGGCCTTTGCAGCCTGTCGGACCGTTGCACATTCCCGCCCCTCGCCGCCAAAGTCGAGCGCAAAGCGGGGTGGCTGCGGTTTTTTGACAGGCGGCGACAATTGGCGGCCTGGTTGCGGATAGCCGGCATTCCCCGTAAACATACCCGGTGCTTCAGCACGGCGTGTCGGGGGACTATGGCGCAGTGAAGAGCAAGTCCGCGTGAAATTCCTGATCATCGCTGCGGTCGCCATCGCCCTGATCATGCTGTGGTTGCAAAGCCATTCGCGCAATGGCGGCGAGCTGCGACTGAAGCATATCGTGACCGTTGCGACGCCGGTGGGCGAAAAATCGTTCAGCAGCGTCGTCAGCATGATCGGCAGGCAAAGCTACAACTACAATGCCGGTGGTTCGGGGTGGGGTGGGATCGGATGCAAGCTGACAGGTGGCGCCGTGCGGGCGACCGTCGGCGACACGGATTTCTTTTTCCTGCTCGCCGAGCCCGCAGGCTACACGCCGGCCTGGACCCAGATCGATCTCATCAAGAAGCACTTCGGGCTTGCCAACCGCCTGAATGACGCCGGCTGGGTGAAGGAATGGAAGGCGCTGGCGCGCAGCACCCGCACCGTCGTCCTCGAGCCCGGCGATTATCCGGCGATTGCCGCCATGCCGCACGACGGGTGGATGAACGACGCGAAGCTTGTTTCGCCGGCGGAGGCTGGCGAACGCGGGCTGCGCATCGTCCGCTATCAGTTGCAGATCACCGACGAACCGGTGGGCGCCGGCGATGCGTTCGAAGTGCGCTATCGCCCGACGGAGAGGGGTGGCCCGCAGATCGAATTCGGGCGCCAGTTCTTCACTGTCAAGGATGGGCCAGCCTGACCAAGCCACGGTTGCCGTGGAATGGCCCGGCGCTCAGCCCGGCAACAACCCCGTCTGGC
>JBBQKM010000391.1:0-2463 GCA_038326915.1 Sphingomonadales bacterium | reverse complement strand
AACAGCGCCAGGCTGCCACCGCCCGACCAGCCGCCGAGAACGACCTTCTTGTAGCCCAGCTTCGTCCGGCAATGATCGACCCATTTGCCGAGATCGATCACGACCTTTTCCATGATCAGTGCGCTGTCGTTGTTGGGATAGCGCGACACCGCCGACAGCACATGGACACCGGCCGCCGCCAGCGCGCCGGGCAACGGCAGATAGTGCATGATGCCCATCGGGTGCATGAAGATGACGATGGTATCCGACGGCGTTTCGGGGCACAGGTGCTGCGCCTGCAGCGCGACGACGCCATCGACACCGCCATAGGTGTCGCGCAGGCCGACAGGCTCCCGCCAGCCGATGATCAGGGGAGTGCGGGCATAGCCGGTCATGCCGCCGACAGCTTTTTAGCCGCCGTCCATTCGTCGAGCGCGGCGCGGTGGGCGGCGACTTCTGCAGCCATGATCGCGTCATGGCCGGGCAGCCGGGTGGTGATTTCCAGCGGCAGCCCGTTGGGATCGGTGAAATAGACCGATTTCACAAAGCCATGGTCGATGGGGCCGAAGCACGGCACATTGGCGGCGTTGAGTTTCGCCTGCCAGTCGCGCAGCGTCGCCTCGTCGGCGGCTTCAAAGGCAACATGGCGTTCAAAGCCGTGTACCGCTGCAAAGCTGTCGGGCGCCGCCGAGCCCGGCGCGTCGAAAAAGGCGATGTAATTGCCATCGCCGAGCGCAAAGAAGATATGAACAAAGGGGTTGCGGCGGCCGCTGCCGGGCTCTTTTTCCTCGATCACCAAGCCGGCCAGCGGCAGGCCGAGGACGTCTTCGTAAAAGCTGCGGGTTTCCTCGGCATCGCGGCAGCGATAGGCGCTGTGGTGGATGCCACGCAGGGCCTTGCTCATCGTCACTCTCCCCGATCGTTTGTTGCCCGCATCCTGCCACGCCGGCGCGGCGCGCAACAGCCGGAAAGCTGAACCCCAGCTAAGCGATGCTTTCACAACATGTTCAGCCGCTTGGCGGCATCTTTGCACCACGCCCGCATTGGGGCGGCAAGGAGGTGTCTGATGCGCAATCTGATAATTGCCGGGCTTGCCGGCCTCATGCTGGCCGGGCCGGCGCTCGCCGATGACCGGCGTGGTCGGAACGATGGCCGCGATCGCGGCGGCTGGGATAACGGCGATCGCGGGAACCGCGGCGGGGGCGATTGGAATCGCGGCAACGGCGGTCGCTATGATCGCAACGACTGGCGCTGGGATCGCCCGCGCTATCGCGGCCCGGCGTTCATCCACCCGCGCGGCTATGGCTATCAGAACTGGGGCGTCGGCTATCGGTTGCCGCCGGCGTATTTCAGCGGCCGTTATTACATCGGGAACCCGGGCTATTACCGCCTGCCGCCGGCCTATTACGGCACGCGCTGGATCCGCGTCGGCCCCGATGCCCTGCTGATCCGCATTGGCGACGGCATCGTTCTGCGCGCGGTGCGCGGCCTATACTGGTAGCTAGCGCCTGATCGCAGTCAGGAAATAGTTGACCGAAACGTCCGGGCCGAGGGTAAAGCCCGCGCCCGGACGCCAGGTCAGCCCCTGTGTGGCGGTGACCGCCAGCCCGGCATTGACCAGCGCCTCGCCGAGTTCGGCCGGCGTCATGAAACGATCCCAGTCGTGCGCGCCGCGCGGGATGGTGCGCAGCAGGATCTCGGCGCCGCCGATCAGCACTGCCCAGGATGCCGGGGTGCGGTTCGGCGTCGACAATATGGCAAGGCCGCCCGGCGCCAGCAGTTGCGCCAATGCGGCAAAGAAAATGTCGCGCCCGGCGACATGTTCGACGACTTCGAGGCAGGTGATGATGTCGAAGGTGGCACCGGTTTCGGCGAGCGCCTCGACCGAAGTGGCGCGATAATCGATCTTCAGCCCGCCAGCGGCCGCGTGCGCCGTCGCGGCAGCGATATTCTCCGGCGCCGCGTCGATGCCCGTCGCGGCAGCCCCCATCCGCGCCAGCGGCTCGGTCATCAACCCGGCGCCGCAGCCGATATCGAGCGCCGACAGCCCGGCGAGCGGGTGGCGGCTGCGCGCGTCGCGGCCGAAATGCGCCACTGCGGCGTCACGGACCAGCCGGCTGCGCAGCGGCGTGATGCGGTGGAGCATCGCCGAACTGCCGCGCGGATTCCACCAATCATCGGCGAGCCCGCCGAAAAACGCCGCCTCGGCGGGAGAAATACTCGGCGCCAGCGGTTCGGCCATGTCCATCCTCTTGTGTGCCGCAAAGCGGGGCTTGCTTGCCATCGGCGCGGCGCATTTCTATCAGACCGGCAGGTTCCGCCAAGGGGCCGCGCCGCCGCATCGTCTTCCGCAAGGATATTGAACCCCGCCATGGCCCGCATCGTGATGAAATTCGGCGGCACATCGATGGCCGGCACCGAGCGTATTCGCGGTGTCGCCGCGCGGGTGAAGCGTGAGATCGACGCCGGCAACGAGGTTGCGGT
>JBBQKM010000390.1:0-2470 GCA_038326915.1 Sphingomonadales bacterium | reverse complement strand
CGCCTACGACTATTGGTTCGACGCCAAGGCGCATGCAGGGCAAGACGCGATCCTCTATGGCGATCGCTGGCGCGGGCTGTCGGCGGCAGTGACCGGCAAATTCGACTCGGTCACCGAAGTCACCACCCTCAACGTGGAGATGGACGGCAAGTCGCTCAACCGGCAGCGGCTTTATCTCGCCAAGGGATTCCGACCGGATGGCTGAGGTTCGGGTTGGCGGTTGGCGAACCCTCTGCGTCGTGGCCGTGGTGCTGCTGGCGATCAAGCTGGTGATGCTGGTGGTCGCGCATCCGTTCATGGACGAGACCTACTATTTCATGTGGGGCCAGCATCCGGCCCTATCTTATTTCGATCATCCGCCTCTCGTCGGCTGGACCGAGGGGCTTGCGGCGGCGTTGTTCGGCTGGTCGATCCTCGGGCTTCGCGCCATGGTGGCGCTAACGCTGGCGGGCGATCTGGTGCTGCTCTATCTGTTCGCGCGGCATCTCGCGGGTGAGGACTGGCGCCGGCACTTCTGGCTCAGCGCGATCCTGTTGGTTGCAACGCCGATCTTTTTCGCGCTGACCAGCGTGGCATTGCCAGACCATCTGCTGGTGTTTTTCAGCCTGCTTGCCGTCTACGGTTTCGAGCGCTTCCGAGCTGCGTTCGAAGCGGGCGAGCCGAGATGGGGGTTGCTCTACCTGACGGCGGCGGCAATCGGACTTGCGGTGCTGAGCAAATATACGGGGGCGCTGCTGGCAGTGGGGGCGCTCGGCTATATCATCGCCCGACCGTCGCTCCGGCCTGTGCTGCGAACGCCGCATTTCTATTTTGCGACAGCGTTGATCGTCGTGATGCAGGCGCCGGTGATCGTCTGGAACCTGCAACATGATCTCGCATCGCTTGGGTTCATCTTCGGTGGACGTGCTGCGCTGCGGGACCTGTCGAGTCTGGCAGGCCTTGGCGGCTTTGCGCTCGGCGCAGTGGCGATCCTGTCGCCGATCCTGCTCGTGCCGATGACGAAATTCCTGTTCGCGGGCCGCAATGGGCATGGGTTCGCGAAGATCATCTTTTGGGTGTCGACCATTGGATTTCTGGTTGCGTCAGTGTTCACCAATATCCTCATCCACTGGAACGCCGTTGCATATATCGTGCTCCTGCCGTTCCTGGCGCTTTATCTGCGCTCGCGCATATTGATCGGATTGCAGGTGGTCTATGGGATGGCGGCAATCGCATTTGCCGCGGTGAACTACACAGCCGGACCGGTGATGGCCATGATCAGCTTTGCCGACCAGACATCGGCCTGGTCGTATGGGTGGGACGAGGTGGCGACCGAGATTACCGCGTTCCGGCAAAGCGAGCCGATCGGCTTTGTTGCGGCGACGGACTATGCGCTGGCGTCACCGTTGGCATTTGCTCTGCAGGATGCCTCAGTGACCAGTCTGTCGCCCAAGCGCGAGGCCTATGACGACTGGTTCGATGCTCCGGCACATGCGGGGCAGACGGCCTTGATCGTGGCCGATCGCTGGCGGCCGATCAGCGATGCGATCACGTCGCGGTTCGACACTGTCGACGCGCTCAAAACCATTGAAATCAAGCGGTTCAACCGGCGTGTGGACCGCTATACGATCTATATTGCGAGGCGGTTTTCGGCCTCGAGCCAGGACTGAAAGTCCGCGGCGGGCATCGGCCGGGCCATGAAATATCCCTGCCCTTCGTCGCATCCGAGATGCTGCAGCAGGGCATAGGTCTCGGCGGTTTCGATCCCCTCGGCGCAAACGCGTAGATCAAGTCCTTTGGCGATGGCGATGATCTGGCGAACGATGAAATCGTCGCCAGCCACGATCGGCCGGATGAAGGATTGATCGATCTTTAGAACGTCGGCGGGCAGTCGCTGCAGGTTGGAGAGATTGGAAAATCCCGAACCGAAATCGTCGATTGCGATCTCGATGCCGATGGCGCGGATGCGCTGGAGCTGACGGGCGGCCCGCTCGGGATTGGCGGCGAGCGTACCTTCGGTGAACTCGATCTCGACATTGTGCGGGGCGAGGCCATGGCCGTCACAGAGCCACAGCAGTTTGTCGTCGAAGCCCGTCTCTGAGAGGTTGAGCGGGGAGGCGTTGATCGAGACAGTCAGATCATGACCGCGGTCGAGCAGGGCGCGGGTGGTCGCCATGGCCTCGTCCATCACCCAATCGGTGAGTGGGTGGATGAGGGCGGTCTGCTCAGCGAGCGGAATGAATTCTCCGGGCGGGATCATACCGAGTTCGGGATGACGCCAGCGCAGCAATGCTTCGGCGCCGCGGGTCCGGCCGGTCTTGAGGTCAATGCGCGGTTGCAGAGCGAGGCTCAACTGCCCGGGGCGGCTCAGCGCGGATGGCAGATCGGCAAGAATGCGGAAGGCGCGCTGGTGCGCGGCGTCGCTGCGATTGTGGTAGAAGGCGATGCCGGCGACGCTGGCGCGGCTGGCCTGGGCGGCGACCAGCGAGGC
>JBBQKM010000389.1:0-2480 GCA_038326915.1 Sphingomonadales bacterium | reverse complement strand
GGCCTATTCGGAACGCCCCGGCCAGCGCCGGATGGAAGGCGATGCCGGCAGCCGCATGGCATTGCGGCACAAGCCGCACGGTGTGCTGGCGGTGCTGGGGCCGTATAATTTCCCCGCGCACCTGCCCAACGGCCATATCGTGCCGGCGCTGCTCGCCGGCAACACCATCGTCTTCAAGCCATCGGAGCTGACCCCCGCGGTCGCCGATTTCATGGCCGATTGCTGGGCGGCGGCGGGGCTGCCGGCGGGCGTGCTCAATGTCGTGCATGGCGCCGGCGACACCGGCAAGGCGCTGGCGGCGGGCGATATCGACGGGCTGTTGTTCACCGGATCGGCGGGCGTCGGCGCCGCGCTGGCGCAGCAGTTCGCGGCCACGCCGGGCAGGATCCTCGCGCTCGAAATGGGCGGCAACAACCCGCTCGTCGTCTGGGATACCGATCCGGCGACGCTCGACGCCGTCGCCGCGCTGGTCGTCCAATCGGCGTATCTCAGCGCCGGGCAGCGCTGCACCTGCGCGCGCCGGCTGATCGTCCGCGATGGCACCGAAGGCCCGCTGCTCGATCGCGTAACGGCGCTGATCGACCGCATCATCGTCGGCGCACCGTTCGACGATCCGCAGCCGTTCATGGGGCCGGTAATCGCCAATCGCGCCGCCGACGGCCTGGTCGCCGGAGCGGCGGCGCTGGTCGCCCGCGGCGCGCGATCCATCCGCTCGCTGGTCCGCGCCCGCGACGACCGGCCCTTCCTGTCGCCGGCGCTGTATGACGTGACCGGCGTGGCGGGCCTTGCCGATGCCGAATTTTTCGGGCCGCTCCTCCAGATGACCCGAGTCTCGGATTGGGACGCCGCAATCGCCGCCGCCAATGCCACCAAATTCGGCCTCAGCGCCGGGCTGATCGGCGGCGATGCGGCGCTTTACGACCGGTTCTGGGCCGCCTCCCGCGCCGGCGTCGTCAACTGGAACCGGCCGACGAACGGCGCCGCCTCGAACGCGCCGTTCGGCGGCATCGGCCTCAGCGGCAACCACCGCCCCAGCGCCTATTATGCCGCCGACTATACTGCCTGGCCGGTCGCGAGCCTCGAGGCCGATGCGCCCGAGGGTAGCATCGCGACGGGCCTTTCTGCTCCCCTCCCGCTTGCGGGAGGGGAGCGTTGTCGAGATCAACTTCGACGGCCTGATCGGCCCGACCCACAACTACGCCGCGCTCAGCTTCGGCAATCTCGCCAGCGCGTCGAACCAGGGCGCCACCAGCCGGCCGCGCGATGCCGCGCTGCAGGGGCTGGGCAAGATGCGCTTTGCCATGGGGCTGGGGCTGGCGCAGGGCTTTTTCCTGCCGCTCGAACGCCCCAATAGCGCCTGGCTGCGCAGCCTCGGCTTTGCCGGCAGCGATTCCCAGGTCTGCGCCGCCGCCCATGCCGCCGATCCGCGGCTGTTCGCGCAAGCCTGTTCGGCGTCGTCGATGTGGACCGCCAACGCCGCCACCGTGTCGCCCGCCGCCGATGCCCGCGACGGCCGCACCCATCTGACCATCGCCAACCTGTCGCGGATGACGCACCGCAGCCTCGAACACCCCGATACGCTGGCGCAGCTACGGCTGGCCTTCGCGCACCCGGCCTTCGCGGTCCACGAGGCGGTGCCGGCGACGTTCGGCGATGAAGGGGCGGCGAACCACATGCGCCTCACCACCGCGCATGGTGACGCCGGTGTGGAAGTCTTCGTCTATGGGGAAGAAGGCGGCAAATTCCCCGCCCGCCAGAACCGCCGCGCCAGCGAAGCCGTCGCCCGCCGCCACGGCCTCGCGCCCGAACGCACGCTGTTCGTCGCGCAAAGCCCGGCCGCCATCGACGCCGGCGCCTTCCACAATGATGTCGTCGCCGTCGCCAATGAAAATGTCCTGTTCGCGCACGAACAGGCCTTTGCCGACCCCGCCGCGCTGCAGGCCGATCTCGCCCGGCTGCTGCCGCAGGCGCATTATGTCGAGGTGCCCGCCAGCGCCGTCAGCCTTGAAGACGCCATCCGATCCTATCTGTTCAATTCGCAGCTCGTCACGGTGCCCGACGGCAGCATGGCGCTGATCCTGCCGATGGAATCGCACGACAACCCCCGCGTAAAGGCCTGGCTCGACAGCCTGGTCGCCAGCAACGGCCCGATCCGCGCCGTCCATTATGTTCAGGTCCGCGAATCGATGCGCAACGGCGGCGGCCCCGCCTGCCTGCGGCTGCGCGTCGTTGCCGACCCGGCGACGATCGACCCGCGCTTCCTGCTCGACGAGGCGAAAGCAAACCGGCTGGAATCGCTGGTCGCCGCGCATTGGCCGGAAACCATCGGCCCGGGCGATCTCGGCAATCCGGCACTGTGGGATCAGGCGTGGGCGGCGCGGGCGGCGTTGCTGGCGGAATTGGGGTTCTGACAGGGCCTCCGGCGGCTGGGGCCGTCGGCCCCAGACCCCATTTTGTTGGTGTGGAACGCATGCGCCTAC